>CALVRP010000035.1 GCA_944358665.1 uncultured Bacilli bacterium | reverse complement strand
TATAAACTTAATAAAATAAGTATAAAAATAAAAAATGGTAATATTGGTTATTATGAGGAAAATACCCATAAACTCATAGAAATAAAAGAATGTCTAATTGCTAAACATTCTATTAATGAAGTTATTAAAAATTATAAATTGTTAAATTTAGAGAATGCTAAATTAACAATTCGTTCCAATTATAATGATGAAATATTACTTATTATAGAAAGTGCCTCAAAAGACTATAACATAGAATTAGCCATATTAAAAGAAAAAATAAAACTAGTGGGAATTATCTATAATAATATAACCATTTATGGTGATAACTTCTTTTATGAACGAATTAATGGTAAACTATTTAAAGTGTCATATAATTCTTTCTTTCAAGTAAATGAGTACATAACTAGTGAATTGTTTGATTTAATAAAGAATAATATAGATAAAGATAGTACAGTTCTAGATTTATATAGTGGGGTAGGAACTCTAGGTATTATAGCATCCTCTCTATCAAAAGAAATTTATAGTATTGAAATTATTAAAAATGCTATTTTAAATGGAATTATCAATGCCAAATTAAACAAAGTACATAATATCAAATTTATGCTTGGTGATGTATCTAAAACTGTAGACAAATTAAATATCGATTTTGATACTTTAATAATAGATCCACCTCGAAAAGGTTTAGACAAGAAAACAAGGAATTTTATTTTAAACAAATTACCAAATAAAATAATTTATATTTCCTGTGATCCTAACACATTAATAAGAGATTTAAATGAATTAGAGCGTATTTATGAAATAAGTGATTTTAAAATCATGGATATGTTTAGCTACACATATCATGTCGAAAGTTTTTGCGTTTTAAAGAAAAAAGCAAGGTGAGAAAGATGAAAAAAAAAATTAAAAGTATAATATTAGGCTTATTATTATTTATTCCTCTATCTGTTAATGCTGAGTCAGGAATTGAAAAGTTTTATATAAATGCAACCGTAGAAGCAAATGGCGATTTAACCGTGGAAGAATATTTTTATTTAAATGGTGAATTTAATGGCATGGAACGAGAAATATTATTTAGTAATGATGAGTTATATGATTTTCACCCAGAATTAGATTATTATGGTGGAAGTAAACTTCATAATGGAACTGGCATAGAACTAATAGAAATTAGAGCTTTACCTATAGATGAAAACTTTAATTTTGAAAATATTAATGGTACAAAATTTAGCGAAGTTAGTAATGCAGATAAGGGCGATTATGGTGTTTATACAGTAGATACTTCTACTAATGGCGAGACTTATCAAATTTATTTACCAGATAATAAAAATGAAGCATTTTATATCAAATATACCTTAAAAAATATGGCTATTGTTCATCATGATATTGCTGAAATTTATTGGAATGCCATCGGGGATGACCTTAGAGAATCAATTGGCACATTAAAGATAAAAGTAACATTTCCAGAAAATAAAAATGAATTTCGCGTATGGGCTCATGGCCCTTTAAATGGCCAAATTAACAAGGTTTCAAATCAAGCTTTAGTTGCCGAAGTAACTAATGTTTATAGTTATGAAGCTGTAGATATTAGAGCTGTCTTTGATAAAGATGTTGTATCAGAGTCAACCAAAACAACGGGTGTTGATGCTTTAGAAAAAATATTGAATTATGAAAGTGATTTAGCCAATCAAGCCAACTATGAACGAGAGCAAACAGAATATCAAAATCAAAATACTGCTTATGAGGAATTAGACTATTGTAATCGTTACCCAACTAGATCATGCTATGAAAATGCTTCCTATTATGTATCTTTAGTTCAAGATGAAACAGTCTTAAAAGATCTTCAAACCAAATTAGAAGAATTACATATTCTTGTTGTGGAAAAAGAAGAGGAAACAGCAAAAGAAGATGTTAATATGGCTTTAGAATATCGTGATTATTATTGGTATGATATAGCTATGGAGTCGGTAACAATCTTAGAAAATGAAGAATTAAAGAGTGAATTATTAGCAAAGCTTGTTCCCATTAAACAAGAGATTATAGAAAAAGAAGAAAATTATAATAAAACAGCAACACTTATTGCTAGTATCATAATCGTATGTCTAATAGGAACAGGTATTTATATTTATTTTAGGTGTGATAAAGAATATGAAGTAGATTTTGATCACAAATATATGCGTGATTTTCCTGATGATTTTTCCCCATCAACTGTTGAATATTTAATGAAAAAGAAAATAACCGAAGAATCTATTTCGGCCGAAATTCTAAACTTAATTTATGAGAAAAAAATAAAAGCAACAGAGGATAAAGAAAAGAAAGATATTCTTTTAGAAAAAAATGGCTTAGAACTAGATCATGAAAATGAATTAGAAAAAGCCTTAATAAATTTAATCTTTAGAGGTAAAGAAAAGATTTGGCTAAAAGATATGAAAAAATCGGCAAAAACAACAAGTTTTTATAAAGACTATAAAAAAGTAAATAAAATCATGTTAAATACTGCTTTAAGTAAAAAACTATATGAAGAAGATAAAACCAAAGTAGAAAGTTCTTCTGAGAAAGATTCTTGGAAAGGAATCGTTTCGATAATTATCTTTCTTTGTGCAGCTAGTTTAGGATTTTTTGCTTTTATTCTTGCTATTATAATTATTATTTGCTGGAACAAAAAAACACTTTCTTACAAATTAAAGGAAGTTAAAAGTGAATCTTATCGTACTAAAAAATACAGTAGAATTTTTGCCATATTAGCAATTATTTACTCTATTATAGGAATAATTCATTTATTTGTTTACAACCATTTTATTCATGATGTATCTTCAATTTATTTGGGTGTTATAATAATTGCTATTATTCTCTTAATTTATCTTGCTATTACTAAAAAAAGAACGGAAAAAGGAGCATTGGAATATAAAAAATGGAAAGCATTCAAACAGTTCCTAAAAGATTTTGGCTTCTTGGATGAAAAATCTTTACCAGAAATTATTCTTTGGGAAAAATATTTAGTTTATGCCGTTGTTTTAGGCTGTGCTGATAAACTTTCTAAAACTATGAAAATAAAATTAGAAAATATGAATGTCGATTATACTTTTAGTTTCGATCCAATAACTTTTACCAATTTAAGAATCATTTCCCACACCGTATCCTCATCAATTAATAGTGCCAAAACTTACAATAGCTCTTCCAATGGTTCTAATTGGTCAAGTGGATCTGGAGGTGGCGGCGGATTTTCTTCTGGTGGCGGCTTCGGCGGTGGAGGAGGCGGCGGCGGTAGGTTTTAAATTAGGATATCAATAAAGGAGGTCGTTTCTAACATGATTTATACAAGTCACTATTTATCACCCCTAGGAGATATCCTACTTGCAAGCAAAAATAATGAGCTAATTGGTTTATGGTTTGAAGGGCAAAAATATTATTTAGCTTCTATAAACGGGGAAATACAAGAAAAAAATGATGAAGAAATATTAATAAAAACAAAAAATTGGTTAGACAGATATTTTCAAGGTGAAAAACCAGATGTTAAAGAATTGACGTTGAATCCCATTGGCACAGATTTTAGAAAAGATGTTTGGAATATCCTTTGTGAAATACCTTATGGCCAAACCATAACTTATAAAGAGATAGCCGAAAAACTAGCCAAAGAAAGAGGTCTTAAAAGTATATCAGCTCAGGCAGTTGGCGGAGCAGTCGGTCATAATCCAATATCCATTATTATTCCTTGCCATAGAGTAATAGGAACGAGTGGTAATTTAACTGGATATGCGGGAGGACTAGCTAAAAAAGAATATTTATTAAAACTTGAAAAAGTAGAGAGGAAAAATCAAAATGAATAAACCAATAAGAAAAGCGGTAAGAACATATCTAATAGAAGAAAATAATATTGTTGCAATTAAACACAAAGAAAAAGAATCAAGAAATTTTTATGATATCCCTGGAGGAAAAATAGAAGAAAATGAGCTTTCTTTTGAAACATCTATTCGTGAATTTAAAGAAGAAACAGGAATGGATATTATAAGTCAAACTTATAAAGGAAAGGTAATTGTTGAATACCCAAATAGAATTTTTGATTTTGATATTTATATAGTTAATGAATACAAAGGAAAACCAGAAGAATTCGAAGAAAATAGTTCTGAATGGATAAATATAGAAGAGTTATTAACAAAGTCAAAAATATTTCCCAGCATTGAAGTTATAAAATTATTAAATCAAGATAATAATATTAATTTAAAAATTGATATTGATAATAATCATAAAATTATAAAAATAGAAAAAATTAATTTTGATTAAAAAAATCAATATGATGTAGTCCTGGCATGACATTTGCTGTTGCTGGTCCATCAAAAAAACAAAGCTAAATTAGGATGATAATAAGTAAGAATAGCATTAACAACCACCACAAGTAACCAAGCCAAAATAATTTTCTTTTCTAATTCGGAATTATATTTTCTTTTAAGTAATTGATAGTTCAGTAAAACACTAATAACAATACAAATAAAGTAAATAAGAAACATAAAGAATAAATTAAGTTCTTGGTTTAAAAAATAAAAATAAATAGGTGAGTTATAAGTATGAATAAAACGGCACAAGTAAGGGCAGCAATTAAACCACTTGTACAAGTATTTAAATCATGCTTTTTTCGTATTGTCAATTTTTCAAACACAGACCAAATTAAAAAGGAAAGTATAATCACTTTATTAAACTGCCATATACTATCATTTATTGGAAATAGTAAAGAAGTAATAAATGATGGAAACCAGTAATACATATTCCGTACC
>CALVRP010000034.1 GCA_944358665.1 uncultured Bacilli bacterium | reverse complement strand
AAATGCATTGGTTGCAAAAATAAAAGTAGGTGACTTAGAACAATTTCCTAAACTTTTAACACCACAAATGCAAATAGCAAAAATATGTGCTGATGAATGTGTTAATCATGCTGGAATGTATTATTTAATAGAAAAAATAGCTATTCATATGATGGCTGAAGATTTTGACGATGAAATGATAGAACTAAGTGATTTATGGTATAACCTAAATAATTTAAAGGATAGAGTAAATTATGAACAAAAAATGGATAGGCCAGATTGGAATTGTATTATTGGTTTTGCTTTAGCATCACGGATGTATCAAAATTATTTATTTGAACCAGAAAAGGTTTCTAAAGATATTAAAAAACTTGTGCCGCGTAAAGGAAGTTTAGGTGAATTATTTACGGACTATGGTGTAACAATAGATAACAGTGAAATTATTACTGATTTAAGAAGGCAAGAAAAAACTTTAATTAAAAAACGTCATTAAAAAAGACTATTTGCGAGATAGTCTTTTTTCTATTAAAGTAACTGCATAGTACATAAGAGTTGCAACAATACATAGAATAAATATTCCAGTAATGACAAGATTTAAATTAAAGACTTGTGAACCATACATAATTAAATGACCAATACCAGCTTTAGATGTTAAAAATTCTCCCATAATAACTCCTATTAATGACATACTGATGTTGATTTTAACCGCACTCATAATGTTGCTGATATTACTTGGTAAGATTAGTTTATAATATATTTGCCATTTATTAGCTCCAAAACTTTTCATTAAACTAATTTTATTTTGATCAGTATTAATAAAAGCTTGATAAACATTTAAAATTGTAATGATTACGGATATGAGTAAAGCCATAATAATAATTGAACCCGTATTAGCTCCTGCCCATATAATAATTATAGGACCTAAAGCTACTTTAGGTAGACTATTTAATATAGTTAAGTATGGATCAATTACTTTGAATAAAAATCTATTAGTCCATAAAATAGATGCAATAATAATACCAATTATACATCCAAGGCCAAAGCCAACTAATGTTTCATAAATGGTTATCCAAATATGATAAATTAAGTTATCTTCTTGATACAGAGATACTAAAGTTTCTATAACCATCTCAGGACTAGAGAAAATAAAAGTGTTAATTTTTTCAGTACTAGCTAAGTATTGCCATAAAACTAAAAATATCACTAAAATTAAAAATTGAATAAATTTTACTAGAAAATTATAAGTTTTAATTTTTTTTAAATACTTTTTATGCTCTTCACTAAACATGATAATCGATATCCTTCCATATTTGATCGTAATAATAAGCAAAATTCTTATCTTTACGATTATTTATTGGAGTACTTTTGTTTTCTAGTTTAATTTCATAAATGTTTTTAATTGTACAAGGTCTTTGTGATAAAACAATTACTTTATCGGCCATACTTATGGCTTCGGTAATGAGTCTAATTAGTATGACTATAAAATCCTTTAATTATAAGTTTTTTATAAGACCAATATATTCAATGTGTAGATGATCACAGTATATAGCTACTTTATTTATAAAGTGGCTTTTATATAGAGAGGATGAAAGAATGTAAGGTTATTTTTATTACTAATTTAAGTATAATGATAGTATAAATTTATGTTATTTAATTTTGCCTTCATCCTCCTTATAGTTATCATTATATGGGACTAAAATAGAGAAAGTTTGTTCAAAATGATTATTTAAGTTATATTGAAATAATGGTTGATTAATGATATACTAATTTCAAGAATGGAGGTATTAGGTTATGAATGAAATCGAAATAAAAGTAAAGATTGATGATAAAGATCATATTATTAGAGAATTAGAAAAACAAGGTTGTAAGTTTTCTGATGAAAAACATCAAATAGATACAATTTTTTTGGATAAGAGTGCCAAGGATTTTAATATAAAGCCAGGGATGATTGTTTTAAGGATTAGAACCATTGGTGATAAACATTTAATTACACTTAAACAACGTGGTGTTCAATCAATCGAATCTAAAGAAATAGAATTTGGTGTTAGTGATAGCTCACTTTGCAAAGAATTAATAGAAACTTTAGGTTATAAAGAAATGGTAACTGTAGATAAAAAAAGAATTACAACAAAATATAAAGGCTACAATATTTGTATAGATGAAGTAAAAGATTTAGGATGTTTTATAGAAATTGAAATATTAACTTCTGAACAAGGTAAAGCTTCATATTATGAACAAGAAATGTTAAATTTGTGTTCAGAGTTTGGAATTGATTCTAAAAACCAAATTAATTCCCATTATGATACAATGATTTATAATTTAAATAAAAATGCTTGATTTATTTGGAAAAATATGGTAATATACTGGGCAATTTAGTTGTTTTTAACTAAATTTGTTCATTGACAAAGAAATTCATTATGTTTATAATGAGTATCTTTGTCTTTTTTTAAGGGGGGAAAGAATATGAACAAAGGAAAAATAGTCACACTTTCTGGAATGTCCGGTGTAGGAAAATCATTTTTTATAAAACAACTTTTGAGTAGAATAGATTGTTTTGAAAAATTAAAGGCAGTTACAACGAGGAATATAAGAAAGGATGAAGTAAACGGCGTCGATAAATATTTTATTTCTTTGGATGAATTTATTCATGAAGATTCTAATTCGGAAATGTGTGTAGTAAATGAAGTCTTTGGCAATATGTACGGATATTATAAAAAAGATATTGAAAAAATTTTAAATGGAACTAATTTGATTACTGAATTATATTATTCTGAAGTTCCGGATTTTAAAAAACAATATCCAGATACTATTAGTATTTATATT
>CALVRP010000033.1 GCA_944358665.1 uncultured Bacilli bacterium | reverse complement strand
TGCAAAAATAGATGAATATGGTTTTATCATGACACCATATCGTAAAGTTAATAATAGTAAACTTACTGATGAAATAGTTTATATGACGGCTGACGAAGAGTTAGAATTCTATATTACTCCAGCAACTGTAAAAACAGATAATGATGTTATTACTGAAGAAAGAGTACCGGTTAGATATCAAACAGATAACTTAATGGTTCCAAAAGATAAAGTTGACTATATGGATGTTTCGCCACAACAAGTAATATCTATTACAACTAGTGGAATTCCATTCCTTGAACATGATGATGGAAAAAGAGCCTTGATGGGAGCCAACATGCAGCGTCAAGCAATTCCACTTTTAAGAGCTGAAGCACCGCTTGTTGGTACTGGTGTTGAAGCCATGGCTGCTCATGATTCTGGTGCTGTAGTTTTAGCTAAGGCAGATGGCGTTGTCGAGTATGTTGATGCTAGAAAAATTATTGTTAAAAATAAAAAAGGTACTGATACTTACTATTTGGATGGTTTTGAGGGTAGTAACGCTAATACTTGTTATCATCAAATACCGATTGTTAAAAAAGGTGATAAAGTAACTAGAGACATGGTAATTGCCGATGGTCCAAGTACAGATCAAGGTGAAATGGCTTTAGGTAAAAATGTAACGGTTGCCTTTGTTAACTTTGAAGGTTATAACTATGAGGATGCTGTAGTTTTAAATGAAAGATTAGTTAAAGATGATGCTTATACTTCAATTCATATTAAGAGTTATGATATTGAATGCCGAGATACTAAATTAGGTGCAGAAGAGTTCACTAGAGATATTCCTAACGTTAGTGAAGAAGCACGTAAAAACTTAGATGAAAATGGTATTATCAGAATTGGTACTGAAGTAAAAGATGATGATATCTTAGTTGGTAAGGTTACGCCAAAAGGTATGGCTGAACTTACTAGTGAAGAAAAATTATTACACGCTATCTTTGGTGAAAAAACAAGAGAAGTTAGAGATACTTCCCTTAGAGTTCAACATGGTGGCGGTGGTATCGTTCATGATGTTCAAATTTTAACTAAAGAAAATGGCGATGAACTACCGGCTGGTGTTTCTAAAAAAGTTAGAGTTTATATCGCTCAAAAACGTAAAATTACAGTAGGAGATAAAATAGCTGGTCGTCATGGTAATAAAGGTGTTATTTCATTAGTATTACCAGAAGAAGATATGCCTTATATGGAAGATGGTACACCTGTAGATGTATTATTAAATCCACTTGGTGTTCCTTCTCGTATGAATATTGGACAAATTCTTGAACTTCATTTAGGTATGGCAGCTAAAAACTTAAATGTTTATATGGCTACTCCAGTGTTTGATGGTGCTAGTCGTGACGAAATCATTGAAGCGTTAGACGAAGCGAACTTATCTACTGATGGTAAAATGGTATTATATGATGGACGTACGGGTGAACCATTTGATAACCGCATTAGTGTTGGTGTTATGTACATGATTAAACTTGATCATATGGTTGACGACAAATTACATGCGCGTTCAACAGGTCCTTACTCGCTTGTAACTCAGCAACCACTTGGTGGTAAAGCTCAGTTTGGTGGTCAAAGATTTGGTGAAATGGAAGTATGGGCTTTATATGCTTATGGAGCAGCTCATATCTTACAAGAAATGATGACTATTAAATCAGATGATGTTACTGGTCGTGTTAAGGCTTATGAAGCTCTTGTTAAAGGTGAAGAGTTACCAGAACCAGGAGTTCCAGAAAGCTTTAAAGTTGTCATCAAAGAATTCCAAGCTCTTGGACTTGATATAACTGTTCTTGATAAAGAAGGTAAATTCGTTGAATTAAAAGACTTAGAAGAAGCTGAAAAAGATAGTTATATCGTGGAATCTAATTTAGAAAATGAAATTATTAAGGCTAAAGAAGAAGCTTTAAAAAACAGTGAACTTCATCCACTTGGTGAAGAATTAGAGGAAGGTTTCCCAGAGTTAGATAAAAATGAAGAAACTGATGATATATCAGATGAAAATGAAAAAGTAGAAATAGATGGAAATATGGAATCTGAAAAAGAAACAGATGAAGAAATTCTGGAAGGGGATGATAAGTAATGGATGCAAGTAACTTTGAAGGTTTAAGAATTGCTATTGCCTCACCAGAAAAAATTCGTTCATGGTCATATGGTGAAGTAAAAAAAGCAGAAACAATGAATTATCGTACATTAAAACCAGAAAGAGATGGCCTTTTCTGTGAAAAAATCTTTGGTCCAACAAAAGATTTTGAATGTGCGTGTGGAAAATATAAACGTCTTAGATATAAAAACATTATTTGTGATCGTTGTGGTGTTGAAGTAACAAAGTCAAAAGTTCGTCGTGAACGTATGGGACATATTGAACTTGCAACTCCAGTGTCACATATTTGGTTCTTTAAAGGCGTACCTTCTAGAATGGGTCTTGTTTTAGATATGTCTCCAAGAGAACTTGAAGAGGTATTATATTTCGTTTCGTATGTTGTTTTAGATCCTGGAGATACACCTTTAGAGAAAAAACAAACTATTAGTGATAAAGAATATCGTACTTATATTGAAAAGTATGGTACAAGTTTCCGTGCTGGTATGGGGGCTGAAGCTATTAAAGAATTATTAGCTGAAGTTGACTTACAAAAAGAAGTGGATGCAATTAAAGCGGAAATTGAAGAAATTAAAGATTCTAATAGTCAAAAAAGAATTCGTTTAATTAAAAGATTAGATGTTTTAGATGCTTTCTTAGAATCAGGAAATCGACCAGAATGGATGATTTTAGATGCACTTCCAGTAATTCCTCCAGAGCTTAGACCAATGATTCAATTGGATGGTGGAAGATTTGCAACATCTGATTTAAACGATTTATATAGAAGAGTTATTAATCGTAATAATCGTTTGAAAAAATTGATTGATTTAGGTGCTCCTTCTATTATTATTCAAAATGAAAAACGTATGCTTCAAGAAGCTGTTGATGCATTATTTGATAATGGTCGCCGTGGTAAAAATATCACTGGGCCAGGAAATCGTCCTTTAAAATCTTTAGCAAGCATGCTAAAAGGTAAACAAGGAAGGTTCCGTCAAAACTTATTAGGTAAACGTGTTGACTATTCAGGTCGTTCCGTTATCGTTGTTGGTCCATCACTAAAAATGTATGAATGTGGTATTCCAAAAGAAATGGCTTTAGAGCTTTTCAAACCGCATGTTATTAATGGACTTGTAACTAAAGAAATTGCTAGTAATATTAAAGCTGCTAAACGAATGATTGAGAATCAAGATGAAAGAGTTTGGGACGTTGTCGAAGAACAAATAAAAGAACATCCAGTTCTTCTAAATAGAGCACCAACTCTTCATAGATTAGGTATTCAAGCGTTTGAACCAAAACTAATTGACGGTAAGAGTATTCGTCTTCATCCATTAGTTTGTGAAGCCTTTAATGCGGACTTCGATGGTGACCAAATGGCGGTTCACGTGCCAATTAGTGAAGAAGCACAAGCTGAAGCTCGTATATTAATGCTAGGTGCAAATAATATCTTGTCACCTAAAGATGGATCTCCAATTGTTACGCCAAGACAAGATATGGTCTTAGGAAACTATTATTTAACAATGGAAAAGGCTGGAGCTAAGGGAGAAGGACACATCTTTAAAGATAGCGATGATGCTATTAATGCTTATGAAAGAGGTGACCTCACTCTTCATACGAGAATTGCTGTTCCAGTAAAATCATTTAGACATAAAATTTTCCCAGATAGTTATATGAATAAGTATTTAGTGACAACTCCAGGTAAATTAATCTTTAATTCAGTTTTCCCTGATACTTTCCAATATATTAATGATGGTGGTAGTGAAAACATCGAAAAAATAACTCCTTCTAAATATTTTATTGCACCTGGAGAAAATATTCCAGAAGTTATTAAAAATATGCCAGTGGTTGCATCTTTAAATAAAAAACCAATTGCCAAAATAATTGCCCAAATTTATAAAAGATATCAAACAACTGAAACATCAGCAATGCTAGATGCAATTAAAGATTTAGGCTTTAAATATTCAACAATATCTGGTATAAGTATCTCTATTGATGATGTTAAAGAAAGTGCAATCAAAAAAGATGTAATAGAAAAATCACAAGCGAAAGTTGATCAAATTACTAAACAATTTAGACGTGGTTTAATTACAGATAATGAAAGATATGAGAATATTATCGATGTTTGGTTTGATGCAAAAGACCAAATATCAGCTGATTTGGAGCAACAATTAAAAGATAATCCGGATTCTTCAATGGCCATGATGATTGATTCAAAAGCGCGTGGCTCTATTGATCAATATACCCAATTAGCTGGTATTCGTGGGGTTATGGTTAAACCAACTGGCGGTTATGTTGAAATTCCAATTCTTTCATCATTGGGAGAAGGCGTTAGTGTGTCAGAATTCTTTATGGGAACTCATGGTACTCGTAAAGGTGCTGTTGATACTGCCCTAAAAACTGCTGATGCTGGATATTTAACAAGAAGACTTGTTGATGTTGTTCAAGATGTTATTGTTAGACAAGATGACTGTGGTACTGATCAAGGTATTATGGTAGAAGCTTTCTACAATACTGATGGAACTTTAATCGAATCATTAGAAGATCGTATTATTGGAAGATATACTAGTAAAAAGATTTTAGATCCAGAAACTAAAGAAGTATTATATGATAAAGACACTTATATTACTGAAGATATAGCGGAAAAAATCGTTAAAGCGGGTATTACAAAAGTACCAATTAGAAGTGTTCTTACTTGTCGTACTGAACATGGTGTGTGCCGTAAATGTTATGGCCGTAACCTTGCGACTGGTTCAGAAGTTGAAATTGGTGAAGCTGTTGGTATTATGGCTGCTCAATCAATTGGTGAACCAGGTACTCAGCTTACTATGCGTAACTTTAATACTGGTGGAGTTGCCGGTGGAGATGACATTACACAAGGTCTTCCTCGTGTTGAAGAAATCTTTGAAGCTCGTAATCCAAAAGGAAAAGCAACTATTGCGGAAATTAACGGTGTTGTTAGTAAAATTGAAGAAGATGGTGGAAGCTTTAAAATTTATGTTAAAAATGATGCGGAAACTAAAGAACATATTACTAACTATGAAGCTAAACTTGCAGTCCAAAAAGGACAGGAAGTTAAAGCTGGAGAACGTTTAACACATGGTGCTATTAATCCTAAAGAATTATTAGTGGTTACTGACCCAATTACAACTCAAGAATATATTTTATATGAAGTACAAAAAGTTTATCGTTCACAAGGTGTTGACGTTAGTGATAAACACGTTGAAGTTATTGCTAAAAGAATGATTTCTAAAATTAAAATAGTTGATTCAGGAGACTCATTCTTCTTACCAGGTGCAATGATTGATATTAATCACTTTACTGAAGAAAATAAACGTCTTATTTTAGAGGGTAAAAGACCTTCAACGGGTAAACCAGTACTTCTAGGTATTACTAAAGCTTCTTTAGAGACTGATTCATTCTTATCAGCAGCGTCATTCCAAGAAACAACTAGAATTTTAACTGATGCTGCAGTTCATGGTAAAGTAGATAATTTAACAGGATTAAAAGAAAATGTTATTATTGGTAAATTAATTCCAGCTGGTACTGGAGCTAAAAAATATCGTGATATTGAATATACTTTAGAAAATGATTTAATGAATGAAGAACCTTTAGAAGCTTTAGAACAAGAACTAATGGACTAATCCATTAGTTTTTTTGTGTAAAAATAAATTTTTTTCATAAAAAATAAAAAAATTTACAAATTTTTAAAGGGTTTTTCATTTTTTTCTCTAATAATATATATAGGGGCTAGAAAGGAGAAAAATGAAAAAATTATTTTTGTTACTTTTGTTTTTGTTTATTCCTAAGGTAGATGCTTTGACTTATTCAGATTATTCATCTTTTAGCGAGTTTACCGATAGTCCTACCCAAAGTAATGCTTTAGTTGATGTAATTACTGAAAAACGTTATAAGTATTATAAATTAAATAAAGAAGAGGGGCCTTATCTATTAGCGGATGCAGTTAGTGATTATCAATATATTGATTATGACGATTATATTTTATCAGAACCTAGCGATATTTTATATGAAAAACCAGATGAGATAAATAAAGTTATAATAACTGAAAAACAATATAAATATCAAAGAGTAAGTCCAGTCAATTATTTACAAATTAATTTATCTAAAAATACTAGCTCTAGTATTCAAATTAAGTCATTACGGATATATAATAAAACTGAAAATATAACCGATTATGATATTGTTGGCTATTATACAAATTATGATCCAGAAATATCTAGTGGTCGACTTGATCCAAATGGATGGATAAAAATTCGCTTGCATGATAATTTTTATTTAGAAGATTTAAAAATAGTTTTAGAACTTGATGGTAATTATAATAATGTAGAATATACTTATGAATCGGGTTATGATGATAAAGTTTATACAAAAAATAAATTTAAATATCAAAATACTGTTAATTTAAATAAAGAATTTTTATTTAAAAATTCTACTTTACAAAATCCAAAATTTGAGTATTTTTATGATAGTGAAAGAGAAGAGTCTAATGTTCTTCAAAAAACATCAGAAACAAGAACAATTTATCGCTATCAAGATAAGTTATATCGTCATTACAATTTAGAAAAAATATATAATGACAAATATACTAAAGAACCAGATGGTGATTTTATTTATCGGGATGAAGATGATTATAAAATCTATTATGCTTATCGTACAAGAAGTCTTATCAAAGAAAATTTATTAAATGTTTCCAGCACACACATTAATAATTTATCGCCAAGCGGTGATTTAAAATTAGATACAAATACTTTAGAATTTAAAGAAAATAAAGTAAAAGATAAAATTATTGGAGAAAATAATTCTGTAAGTAATGTTTACCAAAAACCATTAAAAAAAATAGAATATCAAAAAGCTAATATTTTGGATAATCAGAATACTGAAAATAATAATTTATTTTATTTACTATATTTTTTGATCTTCTTTATTTTAAGCATAATAATTCTACTTTTGTCGAAATACTATAAAAGTAAAGTTAACTATGGTAAAGTGTAGAAGGTGATGGTATGTTAGATATTGATATTGAGCCTAGATATGGTATTTTATTTGTTCGTTTAAGTGGAACCTTAAATAAACAAAATTCAAAGTCTTTGAGTAATGTTGATAACCTCTTAAAACAAGTTGGCATTCGTAATGTTGTCTTTAACATTCAAAATTTAAATGAAATTGATAAAGAAGGGGGAAGAGCATTAAGTAAAAGTTGTAAAATTGGCAAGAGTAATCATGGAAGCATTCTACTTTGTGTTAAAGATAATAAAGAGGTAACTGAAAAAATAAGTTTTTTACTAGATAAAATAGGTATAGTTGAAGATGAACTTTCTGCTTTAAAAAGAATAAATCTATAGGAGATGATAATTTGGATGTGAAATCTTTAATTTTAGAAAATGAAAAACTTATATATAAATTAGCACATTATTTTAGTGATTATGTTAGTATTGAAGATTTATATCAAGCTGGATGCATAGGCGTTATTAAGGCAAGTAGGAATTATCAAGATGACAAAAAAACTAAATTTTCAACCTATGCTTATTCTTATATTTTAGGTGAGATGAAGGCTTTAGTTAGAGAAACTAAACCGCTTAAAGTTAGTAAAGAAACAACCTCTTTAAGGCATAGAATAGAAAGAACGAAAACATTACTTACACAAAAATTAATGCATGAACCAATAACCAAAGAACTAAGTGCTTTTCTAGAAATGCCAGAAGCTCAAATAGAGGAAATTTTAAACATCAATACTTACATAAGCAGTATTGATCAAAGTTATGGGGATACTAATATGCTTATGCACGAAATTATTAGTAGTCCAAACATTGATACAGATACTTTAATTATGTTAAAAGAAACCATAGAAACATTAGAAGAGCCAGAAAGAAGCATTATGATAGGAAGGTATTATGAAGATTTGACACAGTGCGAAGTGGCAGAAAATTTAGGACTTAAACAAACCTTTGTTTCTAGAAGAGAACAAAAAGTGTTAAAAAAAATAAGAGAGTGGGTATAATTGACAATTTGTAAATCATTATTTATAATTATTGTAGGTGAATAATATGAAAAATGGATTTACATTAATTGAGTTAATTTGTGTTATAACTATATTAGGTTTAATTGCTCTAATTGCCGTACCAACAGTTAATACAATGATTCAAAATTCTAAAAAAGAAGCTTATGAAGAACAAATAACTACAATAGAAAAAACCGCTAAAACATATATGTCTAAGAATTCTTTGGAATTGCCAAGCGATGATGAAGTGGTATGCGTTTCCATTGAAACTATGCAAAAGGCTGGACTGCTTTCTAAAGAAGACATCGAAAATCCTTTATATAAAAAAGGTAGTGATGTTTCAGATGAAAAAAACGAAACATTTACTGGTGGGGTAAATGTTTCCTGGAATGGCAATAAGTACCTTTATGAATATGTGACTAGTTGTAGTTAAGAAGAAAAAAAGTTCTTCTTTTTTTTTGACTACATATGATTAAATAGAGGAGTGATATAAATGTATGAAATGATGCCATTACCATATCCTTATAATGCTTTAGAGCCAGATATTATTGAAGAGATAGTTAGGCTTCATTATAATGAGCATTATAAAAACTATTATGATGGTTTAATGGAAGCTTTGGCAAAAGAAAATTATGATTTTCGTTATCCATTAGAAGAATTACCAAGTCATATTGATGAATTTTCATTAGCGAACCGGCCACTTATTTTATTTAATGCTGGTGGAGTTCTAAACCATAATTTATATTGGCTTAGTACAAATAGAAATAATAGCGTACCAACTGGTAGTCTTTTAAATCAAATTAATAAACAATATGGCAGTTTTGAAAATTTTAAAAGAGTTTTTACTGACCAAGCAAGATATTTAGTAGGTTCTGGATATACATTTCTGGTAACAAATGCCGTAGGAAACTTACAGATAATTAATATGCCTAATCAGGAAACGCCATATGCTTATAATTTAATACCATTATTCACTATAGATCTTTGGGAACATGCTTATTATTTACAATATAAAAGTAATCGTAAAGGGTATATTGAAAACTTTTGGAATAAAGCTAATTTTGACTATGCTAGTTACAAGTATGCACAAACATTTGGTTAAAATCAAATGTTTTTTTGTATAGAAAAAACATTTATTTCCATAATAATTTTAGGAGGAAGATTATGGAAAAAAAGAGATATAAAGATTTAGTTGATAAATACACACCTAAAGAGGAGATATTTTATAATGCAATTATTGCCTTTATTATAGGTGGTATTATGGGCGTGTTAGGACAAGCCCTAATTGATTTTTATAGTTATTATTTAACCATACCGACAAAAGAAGCAACAGTTTGTATGATTGTAACCTTGATTTTCTTAAGTTGTTTGCTTACTAGTTTAGGATTTTTTGATAAATTTGTTAATTTCTGCAAGTGCGGATTAATTATTCCAATTACTGGTTTTGCGCATGCGACAATGAGTGCGGCCTTAGAATATCGTAAAGAGGGCTTTATAACAGGCCTTGGGGCTAATATGTTAAAATTATCCGGAGCTGTTATTATTTTTGGAGTTGTCAGTGCTTGGACTTTTAGTTTGCTTAGAATGCTAATAGGGGTGATATAAATGACTTTTAAATATAAAAATGTTTATATTAATTGTGCAGCAACGGTAACTGGGCCTTATGAAGCAAAAGGGCCATTAAGTAAATATTTTGATAAAAGCTATGATGATTTGTATTTTGGAACTAATACTTGGGAAGATGCCGAGAGTAAACTAATTAATGATGCTGTTAATATTTTACTTGAAAAAAACGGTAGTACTATGTTTGATATTGATTTGTTTATTTCTGGCGATCTTCAAAATCAATTAACTGCTTCTAATTATGCATTTTCAGGCCAGCAACCCTCATTTATTGGTGTTTATGCGGCCTGTGCGACTAGTACTTTAGGCCTTACTATTGGAGCTAATATGATTGAGAGTAAAGAAGCAGAAAAAATCATTTGTACAACTTCATCACATAATAACGCAGCTGAAAAACAATTTAGATATCCTGTAGAATATGGTGGACCTAAACCGAAAACGACAACATTTACTTCTACCGGAGGCGTCGCAGCTTTACTTTCCAGTAAAAAAGATGGTATTAGATTAGAAAGCGCAACTTTAGGAAGAATTATTGATTCTGGCGAAAGTGATGTTTATCATATGGGCGCTGTTATGGCTCCCGCTGCGGCTGATACTATTTATAAACATTTACTAGATACAGGTAGAAGTGTGGATTACTATGATTTGATTTTAACTGGTGATTTAGGAATATATGGTAAAGAAATATTAAAAGAATATATGGCTATTGAATATGGTATTGAACTTAAAAATTATGATGATACAGGGGTCATGATTTTTGATGTAAAAAATCAACCGGTATATGCGGGCGCAAGTGGACCAGCATGCGCACCTTTAGTTACTTATGGTTATATCTTTCAGCAAATGAAACAAAAGAAATTACAAAAAGTTTTACTTGTCGCTACAGGTGCTTTAATGAGTACTTCTAGAGTAAATGAAAAAGAAACAATTCCTGCTATTGCTCATGCGGTTAGTTTGGAGGTGTTATCATGATATATTTAAATGCTTTTATCTTTGCTGGCATTGTTTGTGCTTTAGCGCAAGTTATATTAGATAAATTCAAATTAACCCCTGGACATGTAACCGTTATATTTGTTATTATAGGCGCATTTTTAGATGTCTTTAATATTTATGATAAATTTGTTGTATGGGCTGGAGGAGGAGCGCTAGTGCCAATAACTAGTTTTGGACATATGCTTACTCATGGGGCTATTGCCGGTTATGAAGATCAAGGTTTTATGGGACTTTTAATTGGAACTTTTGATTTAACTAGTGCTGGTATATGTGCCGCAATTATCTTTGCTTTTTACTTCTCTTTAATATTTAAGCCGAGAGATTAATTTTAAAATATATTTATTGCATATTTTCTTAAAATATGGTATATTCTAATTAAGGAGGGGCCTTGCTTACAAGGTGCCTGCCATATTTGTGGCAAAGCACAGCTTACTTGGTTTTTAGGCCTTGTAACTGTGCTTTTTGAATTCTGTATGAGCTTTATCAATAAGATGAGTATCAATATGACAATCATGAGATGACAAAATTCAAATGCGTCTTTCTTATTCATAATCATCACTCCCTCCCAGTTCAAAAGTTAACCCCCTGAAATAGAACGGCAGGCACAGAAGGCTGGGACAGCTCCTCTATAATATATCTTACGACATAAAAAAGAAAACCCCTTTTTATTTTTTGAAATAAATAAAAAAATTCTAATTTGCACTAGAATAATTATTTTAATTTCTTTTTTATATTGGTTAAACCTAAAATATAATCAAGACTAGTATTATAGAAAAGTGCTAGTTTTTTTAATGTTTCAACCGGAATATTTATTTTTTCAAGTTCATATTTACTATAATTAGTTTGACTAATATTTAATATTTTAGCTACATCTTCTTGTTTTAAATCATTGTCTTCTCTTAAATCTTTTAATCTATTCATATGAAACTATCACTTCCAGTTTATAACAAAATTATATAGTAGCTCTGATTTTGGATAGTTTTTTTAGTTATATTTTGACTATATTAAAAGTGTTATATAAAGACTGTGTTAAATTGATAATGATATCATCAAAATAAGAGTAAAGTAGGTGTAGGCTATGAAAAATCTAAGTAGAAGACAAAGAAATAATTTAATAATTGCAGGACTATGTGCGATAGTCGTATTAATGGGAGTTGGCTATGCCGCTTTTGCTAGCCAACTTAGAATAAATGGAACAAGTAGTATCAGTAGTAACTTTAATGTATTAATAACTGATATAACAAGTGGAAGTATCGTAGGGGGTGCAAGTAATGCAACAGACCCTAGTTATACAGATACAACCGCAACTTTTAGTACAAACTTAGTAAGTCCCGGTGATTCTATAACTTATACTATTACAGTGGAGAACCAAGGAACAATCGATGCGACATTATCAAGTATAGATGTAAATACTGGAAATAATCCAGCTATCGAGTTTGAAACAAGTGGAATAAGTGAAGGTGATAATTTATTACAAAATCAAAGTGATGAATTATATGTAAAAGTAAGTTATAATAGTAGTGTAACCAGTCAGCCAGAAAATACAAATAGTACTATCACGGTAACTCTAAATTATGAACAAGCTACAGGCTCAACTTTACCAAGCGAGACTATAACCAGTGATGATTTAAAAACATTAGCTGTAATCAGTGGTGATGGATTGTATATAGATTCTTATGAAGAGGGGAAATACATTTATAAAGGTGCTAATCCGAATAACTATATAATTTTTAATAATGAATTGTGGCGAATCATTTCAATAGAAAATGATAATTCAATAAAAATAATAAAGAACGAAAGTATTGGTACTATGCAGTGGGATTCAAGTAATGATAATAACTGGACTAGACCATCAACTTTAAATACTTATTTAAATGAAACTTATTTGTCAAGTTTGATATATTCTGAAGCAATAGTATCCCATGACTTTAATATAGGCGCTGTTAAAGGAAATAGTAATAATTTATATAATCAAATTTCAGAAGAAAAAGAAAAGGTTTGGCAAGGACAAATAGGTTTGATATCAACTTCAGAATATATAAGAGCTAATAGTAATTCAGAACAATGTGGAAATTTGAGTATAAATAACACAAATAGAGCTATTTGTGTTGCAACAAATTGGATACAAAGTATAATTCCTTCTGGTAGTTATATGTGGACAATTAATGCAGGGACTAGTAATACAAATTATGTGTTTAGTATAAATGGTAACGGTGACAATGCTGGTTACGTGTATAACAATAATAATTATGCAAATCTTGATAATAGTAATGTGGTGCCAGTTCTCTATCTCTCATCTTCCATCACCCTAACAGGTTCAGGAACAGAGTCTGATTCATACACTATAGTTTCATAATATATATAGATATGACTAATTAACTGTAAACTATTTAAGTAAAGTCATATCTTTTTTAATGCTTAAATAACTTTTATCTGGTAAATATATGTTCTTTTACCTTATTTTTTGATATAATTAAATAAGGTGGGAGTATGAACATATATAGTCAAAGTTTAGAAGATTTAGAAAACTATTTTATAAGTATTGGTCAAAAGAAATTTAAAGCTATTCAAGTATATGATTGGCTTTATAAGAAAAATGTTACTTCTTTTGATGAAATGACTAATATCAAAAAAGAAATTATTCAAAAACTAAAAGAAGATTTTGTTTTTGAAGTTCCGGAAATAGTCAAAGTTCAAAAAGGAAAAGATGTTTGTAAATATTTATTTAAATTTAAAGATAATCAAAGTGTTGAAGCTGTTTTAATGTTTCATGATTATGGTAATAGTTTATGTTTATCAACACAAGTTGGTTGTAATATGGACTGTGCTTTTTGTGAAAGTGGTAGAAGAAAAAAAGTTCGTAATTTAACGGCTGGAGAAATGGTAAGTCAAATATTACTAGTTCAAAATGATTTAAAGCTTCGAATATCTCATGTAGTTTTAATGGGGATTGGTGAACCCTTTGATAATTATGATAATGTTATGAAATTTATAAATATTATTAATAGTGATAGAGGACTTGCTTTAGGGGCTCGTCATATAACTGTTTCTACTTGTGGAATAGTTCCAAAAATAAAAGCATTTGCTAGTCAAAAATTACAGGTAAACCTGGCTATTAGTCTTCATGCCCCTGATGATAATATTAGAAATAAAATCATGAAAATTAGTAAAGCTTATCCTTTAAATGAATTAATGGATACAATAAAAGACTATATAAAGAAGACTAATAGACGAGTTACTTTTGAATATATTTTACTTAAAGGTGTTAATGACAGTGAAGAATGTGCTTATAAGTTAGCTAAACTTTTAAAAGGCTTAAACTGCTATGTAAATTTAATACCTTATAATGAAACAAGTCATATAGAATTTAAAAGGTCTAGTGAAAAAACAATATTAAGATTTTATGATATTTTAAAAAAAGAAAAAATAGGTGTAACCATAAGACGAGAATTTGGCGGTGAAATATCATCGGCTTGTGGTCAATTAAGATCTAATTATGAGGAGGAATTATAATGGAATATTCTTATTTAACGGACCCAGGAAAGGTAAGAGATCATAACGAAGATAGCGTTACAGCTTTAAAAAATGCTAGTGGGGAAATCCTTATGGCCGTAGCAGATGGTATGGGTGGTCATAAAGATGGTGAAGTTGCTTCTAGTATTGCTATAAATCATATTGGTAAACGCTTTTTAGCTGCTTCTAGTGTTGGCAATAAGGAAGATGCCATGGCTTTTTTAAAGGAGGTCGTTAGTGAAGCTAATATTTTAATATATAAGCATACACAAGAACACCCAGAAAGTAGTGGAATGGGAACAACTATTGTTATTGCGCTTTTAACAAAAGATTTCTTACTATTTGGAAATATCGGAGATTCATCAGGCTTTGTTATTAAAGATAATGTTTTATATAAAATAACCACTGATCATACTCTAGTAAATCTACTAGTAAAATCAGGAGAACTTACTGAGGAAGAAGCAAAGGATCATCCAAGAAAAAATGTTTTAATGCGAGCTTTAGGTGCTAATATGACAGTTGAAATGGATATTTTTGATGTCGAAACTGATGTTGATGGAATCTTCCTTTGTAGTGATGGTCTTACTAATATGTTGGAGATAAAACAAATTGAAACGGTTTTAGATAGTGATTTAACTATAGAAGAGAAATTAGAAAAATTAATTTTAAAAAGTAATAATCGTGGGGGGACAGATAATATTTCAGTAGCTTATTTAAATAAGGGAGGTAAGTAATATGATAACAAAAGGACAAAAAGTTGGTGATCGTTATGAAATTATCAGATCAATTGGTGAAGGTGGTATGGCCAATGTATATTTGGCTAGAGATGTTATTTTAAATAGGTTAGTTGCGGTTAAAATATTGAGAGGAGATTTAGCCGATGATGAAAAATTTGTCCGTCGTTTTCAAAGAGAAGCTATAGCGGCTAGTTCTCTAAATCATCCAAACATTGTTGAGCTATATGACGTCGGAGAAGATAATGGTAAATATTTTATTGTAATGGAATACGTTGAAGGAAAAACTTTAAAAAGTTTAATCAAAAAACGTGGCGCTTTAACTTTACCAGAAGTTCAAGATATTATGTTGCAGCTTACTTCAGCCATTGCTCATGCCCATGAAAGTTATATTGTTCATCGTGATATAAAGCCACAAAACGTTATTATTATGGATGATGGCCGTGTAAAAGTTATGGACTTTGGTATCGCATCTAGGCTTAATAGTAATGAGCTTACGCAAACTAATAGTGTTATGGGAACTGTTTATTATTTACCACCTGAACAAGCCAATGGAACTTCATCTACTTTCAAAAGTGATATTTATTCATTAGGAATTCTTATGTATGAACTTGTAACTGGTAGTGTTCCGTTTAAAGGAGATAGTCCAGTAGAAGTCGCTATTAAACACATGAAAAATCCACTTCCAAGTATTACTGATCCTTATCCTGAAATACCCCAAAGTGTTGAGAATGTTATTTTAAGGGCCAGTGCCAAAAATCCTAAAAATCGTTATGATAGTGTAGAAGAGATGCATGATGATTTATTAACTGTTTTAGATAAATCACGCTTTAATGAACCGAAAGTAAAATATGCTTATCCAGAAAATGATTTTGAAGATGATATGCCGAAAGAAAAACGAAGTGATCGAACAAAGAAGAAAGAAGAAAACCGTAAAAACAAAAAAATGAATAAAGCTTTAATTATTGTTGGTAGTATTATTGCTCTTTTAGTGGCCGCGATAATTTTTATAACGTTGATTTATCCAAGATTTTTTGCTAAAGCTGATGTGGAAATTCCAGATGTTACCGATATGACAGTATCGCAAGCTGAAGACGTTTTAGAAGATAAAGGTTTTAAAGTAAAGAATAAGACCAAAAAAGAAAATAGTGATGAAATAGAAGAAGGCAAGGTTATCGAAACTGATCCGGAAATCGGTCGCAGTGTTAAAGAAGGAACGACTATTACATTGACGGTTTCTAAAGGCTCAGAAAAAATAGAAATTGAAGATTATACCGGTCAAAATTATTATGAAGTAAAAGCTAAGTTAGAAGCAGCTGGACTTGAAGTTGTAACTGATGAAGAAGATATCGCAGATACTGAAGATGCGGATGAAAATGTTATTTTAAGTCAAGATGTTGAAGCCGGTACTAAACTTGCAAAAGGTGATATTATAACATTAACAATTCCTAACATTTATACGACATACCCTGATTTTGCAGCTGAAGGATATACTGTAGTTGATGTTCGTTCATTCTGTGAAGATAACAATCTTACATTGGAAATAAAATATCAAGATAGTGATAATCAAAGTGATGGAACAATCATTTATCAAAATATGTCACCGGGAACAATGGTAAACGAAGGTGCCACTTTGAAAATAACCGTTATTAAAAAAGGAACAACAGAATAATGCACGGAGTTATTGTCAAACTTATTAGTAATGATTATACTGTTTTAGCAGACCACAAATATTATGTTTGTAAAGCTAGAGGAAAGTTTCGCAACATGAATGTTTCGCCAGTGGTTGGTGATGAAGTTATAATTGATAATGAAAATAAGATTATTTTAGAAGTTTTGCCTAGAAGAAATGAATTAATAAGACCGCCAGTCGCCAATGTTGATCAAGGCATTATAATTACTAGTTTAAAACATCCTAATTTTGATAGTAATTTACTTGATAAGTTATTAGCTATAATTGAATGGAATAATATTAAGCCAATAATTATTTTTACCAAAGTAGATTTAGTTGATATTTCTCTATATCAGAAGGTTATAGATTATTATAAAAGTATTGGTTACATGGTTTATTTAAATAATGAGATAGAAGAAATTCAAAAAATATTTAAAAATAAAGTGAGTGTTTTTGCTGGCCAAAGTGGAGCTGGTAAAAGTACTTTATTAAATAATTTAAATAAAGATTTAAATATTAAAACCGCTGAAATTTCTTTAGCTTTAAACCGAGGACGTCATACAACAAGGCACGTTGAACTCTTAAATGTTAGTGAAGGATTAGTAGCTGATACTCCGGGCTTTTCGGCCGTAGAATTTATTGGTATGAAATCTAGCGATATTCGGGATAATTTTACCGAATTTAATAAATATCGAAACGATTGTAAGTATCGTGATTGTATGCATGATAAAGAGGATGGCTGTAAAGTAAAAGAGATGGTCAAAAGTGGCGTTATATTAAAAAGCCGATATGAAAATTATCTAAACTTTATACATAAAGGGTGATTTTATGATTTTATCTACATCGTTTTTAATGATTCAAAATGACAAGAAAAAAATAGAAGAGTTAAACGAATATACTGATTATATGCATTATGATATTATGGATGGTTTATTTACTGATAGGGCTACTAATGAATATGATGTTTTATTAAAAAATACAAAAAATGTTAGTAAACCTAAAGATGTGCATTTAATGGTAATGGACATAAAAAAATATGTGGATTTATATAGTCAGTTAAATCCTGATTATATAACGTTTCATATAGAAGCTACCAATAATCCTAAAGAAATAATAGATTATATTAAAGGAAAAAACATAAAAGTGGGAATGGCACTAAATCCCAAAACTCACATTGAAGAAATCATTCCATATTTAAATGCTTTAGATTTAGTTTTAGTAATGTCAGTTGAAGCTGGTGCTGGGGGACAACCTTTTATCGATATTAGTGATAAAATAACTTTTTTAGATAATTATCGTAAAGAAAATAATTTAAACTATATAATTGAAGTCGATGGGGGTATTAAACCAGAAGTTATCGATAAAGTAAAACAATTAAAACAAGCTGATATGATTGTTGTTGGTTCATTTATTACAAATGGTAATATACCAGAGCAAATCAAAAAGATAAGGAGTCTTATATGAATAAAGGATTTACATTAGCCGAACTTATGGGCGTAATTGTTATACTAGGAATTTTAGCTGTAATTGTAACAACAGCGATTGATAGAAATATTACCGATAGTAGGTATTCTAGTTGTCAAACGCAAGAAAAAAATATTACTGAAGCTGCGAAAATGTTCGTAACTGATGATGCTAGTAGATTACCAACATCGGCTGGAAATAATACAAAAATTACAATTAACGAATTAATTGATGGCGGATACTTAGATGAAGATATGGAAAATCCGATGACCGGCAAGTTATATAAAGATAGTGGAACTGATATTTATGTCGAGATAAGTATTACCTCGAATTCTGAAGGTATAGCTAATAAAGATTATACATATACTGTAAAATATAAAAATGATGAAGAAGCTTGTCAATAATAAAAGAGGTGATAAAATGAAAAAAATAATTGCAAGTGGAAATGAAGCATGTGCCTATGCTTCTTATCTTTTTACTGAGGTAGCAGGAATTTATCCAATAACTCCGTCAAGTCCCATGCCAGCTTCAATTGATAAACTTTCTTCCAGTGGAAAAAAGAACCTTTTTGGTACACCGGTTAAAATAATAGAAATGCAAAGTGAAGCGGGCGCTATTGGTATGGTGCATGGTAGTTTGCAAATGGGAAGACTGACTAGTACTTACACCTCTAGCCAAGGACTTTTATTAATGCTTCCTAACATGTACAAAATTGCTGGAGAAATGCTTCCGTGTGTGATGCATGTTGCCGCTAGAACAGTCGCGACACATGCTTTAAGTATATTTGGGGATCATAGTGATATTTATAGTGCTAGAAGTACAGGGTTTTGTATGTTGGCCTCTTCCAATGTACAAGATGCTTACTATATGTCCCTAATTAGCCACTTATCAGCGATTAGTTCATCATTACCATTTATGCATTTCTTTGATGGTTTTCGAACTAGTCACGAAATAAATAAAATTAATATTTTAGATAATGAAGAAATAAAACCATTAATAGATATGAACGCTTTAAACAATTTTAGAGAAAGAGCATTAGATATAAATAATCCGGTAACTAAAGGTACTAATCAAAATGCTGATATTTATTTTCAATCAGTTGAAGCTCGTAATAAAACTTATGAAAAAGCGAGTTCTGTTGTCTTAGACTATATGAATAAAATAAATGATATAACTGGTAAAAACTATAAACCATTTAATTATTATGGTTCTGCAAATGCGAAAAAAGTTATTATCGCTATGGGATCGGTATGTAATACTATTAGAGAGTATATAGAGAATACTAATGATGAAATTGGTCTTATTGAAGTTCATTTATATCGACCATTTAATCATAATTATTTAATAGATGTTCTTCCGGAAACTACAGAAAGAATTGCTGTATTAGATAGAACAAAAGAAGCGGGTAGTGAAGGGGAACCACTGTATTTAGATGTTTGTAGTGCCTTAAAAAATAAAAATCTCACTATATGTCATGGTCGTTATGGACTTGCTAGTAAAGATACGACTCCCGGTATGATAAAAGCGGTTTATGATATGTTAGATAACCCTAAAGAAGAATTTACCATTGGTATTAACGATGATGTTACTAATTTAAGTTTAGATTATCAGCAAATTAAAACAAATAATCATTTTAGCTTTTTAATTTATGGCTATGGTAGTGATGGGATGGTTAGTGCTAGTAAATCATTAATTGAAGTAATTGGCGAAAATACCGATAAATTTGTTCAAGGATATTTTGATTATGATTCAAAAAAATCAGGTGGAGTAACCGTTAGTCATTTACGTTTTTCCGATGAAGAAATTAAGTCAGCTTACTTTGTTTCTCATCCATCAATTGTGGTTATTTCTAAAGACGTTTATTTGGAAGAATTTGATATGCTTTCTAATTTAAAACAGAATGGTATATTACTTATTAATACAGTAAAAAATGAGAAAGAACTTTTAACCTATTTAAATCCTTATAAACATCTTTTAAAAGAAAGAAATATTAGACTCTATAGTATTAACGCTTATGAACTTGCTAGTAAAGAAGGCCTTGGACGAAAAATTAGTATGATTATGGCGGGAGCTGTTTTAAAATTTATTGATACTGTTAACTATGATAAAGCTATTTTGGATTTAGAAAATTATATAGATAAAAAATTTGGGGTAAAGAATCCTAAAGTTGCTTTGGCTAATAAAAAAGTACTGCAGAATATTAATGATTATTTAAAAGAAATAATTTTAGATAATGAAGAAAGTGAAGATAATTTTACTTATACTAATGTTTATGAAGCTATGTCTCATCGTATGGGTGGCACCTTAAAAGTGTCTGAACTTATGGATGTTAAAGATGGTACGTTTAAACAAATTAAGTTGAATAAAAAAGGTATTAGTGAAACCATTCCATTTTGGAAAAATGAAAATTGTATTCAGTGTGCGATGTGTTCCTTTGTTTGCCCTCATGGTGTAATAAGACCATTTTTACTTAATGAAGACGAATATCAAAAAGCTCCGGAAAGTATTAAAAATAAATGTTTAAAAGGGCCTAAGGGTTATTATATTATTTCTGTTTCTAAAGAAAACTGTACGGGTTGTGGATTATGTGTTAAAACATGTCCTGGTAAGAAAGGTGACAAAGCTTTAGAATTTACTAAAATAACCACGGACGAAGAATTTGACTATTTAGTTAAAAATGTCAGTGAAAAAAGCGATTTCCCTTTAAATACCATTAAAGGAAGTCAACTTCAAAAACCAAAATTTGCTTTTCATGGAGCTTGTGCAGGTTGTGGTCAAACAGCATATATTAAATTGTTAACTCAATTATTTAAAAATGTTGTTATTGCTAATGCGACCGGATGTTCCTCAATTTATGGTGGTGATCTGCCAGAACTTCCTTATAGTCTTCCATGGTCAAATAGCTTATTCGAAGATAATGCAGAATATGGTTTTGGAATGTTATCTGGTATAAGTAGTGCCAAAAATCAAATAAAAGAAATAATGAGTAAATATGATGAACCATTATTTAAAAAATGGTTAGAAAACACTGATAATTATGAAATCACTAAAGAAGTATATGAAAATATTGATTATGACAAATATCCAGAACTAAAACCACTTAAAAACCATATTTTAGCTGAAAGCATTTGGGCTATTGGTGGAGATGGTTGGGCTTATGATATTGGTTTTAGTGGTATAGATCATGTTCTTTCTAGTGGTGAAAATATTAATATTTTAGTTTTAGATAGTCAGGTTTATTCAAATACTGGCGGCCAGTCATCAAAAGCAACACCAATTGGTGCTGTTGCTGAATTTGCTAGTATGGGTAAAAATAACAGTAAGAAAGATTTAGCAAGGATTGCTATGTGTTATCCAAATGTCTATGTGGCTACTGTTTGTTTAGGCGCTAATATGATGCAGGTGGTTAGAGCCTTTACTGAAGCTTATAATCATCAAGGACCATCAATTATAATTGCTTATACGCCTTGTATTTCTCATGGAATTAAAGGTGGCATGAGTGAAAGTGTTAATATGGAAGCATTAGCTACTAAATGTGGTTATTTTCCAATCTTTAGATATGATGGAGAACATTTTACTTTAGATAGTAAAAATCCAAATTTTGATTTATACGATGAATTCTTAAGTATGCAAACTAGATATACTATGTTAAAAGCCGTTAATAAAGAAAAAGCAGAAGAATTACTTAAACAAAATAAAGAGAATGCTATAAAAAGATTTAACTATTATAAAAGCTTATCAGCAGATACAGATTAATTTCTGTATTTTTTTGATATAAAAAAGGGATTTTCTTTTTTTTATCGTAAGATATATATAGAAGCAAAAAAAAGGAAGTGATGTATATTAATTATTATGACGAAATAAAAGAAATACTAGTAAAAAATGAAGCTTATAAAAGAGTAAAAGATTATTCAAAAAATAAGAGTGATTTAAATAGTTATTATGAAGTAGGAAGACTTATAGTAGAAGCCCAAGGTGGGGCATCTAGAGCCAAATATGGAAATGAATTAATTAAAGAGTATTCCGAAAAGTTAACAAAAGAACTTGGAAAAGGTTATACTGTATCGGCTCTTAAAAGAATGCGCCAATTTTACATTATAATTCAAAAAGGTGCGACAATGTCGCACCAATTGACAATTAGTCATTATATAGAATTGTTAAAATTGAAAAGTATAGAAGAAATAAAATATTATGTTAATATTTCTATAGTTCAAAATTTATCAGTACGTGAATTACGCACAAGAATAAAATCTAGTGAGTATGAAAGAATAGGATATAAAGAAGAATTAAAAGAGCCTAAAATAAATACACTAATAAAAAATCCCATAATTATAAAAACAAATGAAGAAACAAAAGATGTAAATGAATATACATTGCACAAACTAATAATAGAAAACATAGGGAATTTTTTAAAAGAACTAGGAATTGGCTTCACTTATGTGGATGATGAATTTAAGATAAAGATAGGAGACCGATATAATTATATAGATTTTCTACTTTTTAATGTTAAATATAATTGCTATGTTGTAGTTGAACTAAAAGTAACAGAAATGAAAGCCGAGTATATTGGACAAGTTACCAAATATATAAATTATATTGATAAACACATCAAAGAACCTTTTAATGATAAAACAGTTGGCGTTGTCATTTGCCGAAAAGAAAATAAATTTGTTATGGAATATTGTACTGATCAGCGAATATTTATGACAACTTATGAAATAATAAATTAACATTACCAACCAAAATATGATAAAATATAAAAAGAGATAAAAATAAAAAAAGAAGCAGTCCCCCCTGAAGGGCTGCTTCCAATAAAAGAATAAAAAGGGGCTGGCTAGTTTACACTAGCGCCAATTCAACTAAAATTGAATTGGTGATTAATATATTATCACAAAATAAAAATATGTCAAGTATAATTTTCAAAAAAAATAAAAAAAAGGAGATTTTATGATAGATTTAAAAGAAGTAAAAGGAATTGGTCTTAACACATTAAAATATTTAAATGATTTAGGAATAAATACTTTAGAAGATTTAGTAACATACTATCCATTTAGATATGATGTTTATAAAAAAACTGATATGAGTAATGTTAATGATGGTGATCATGTTGTCCTTGATGGTATTTGTGAAAATAATCCTAATGTTTATTACTTTTCTAAAAAATTAAATAAAATGAGTTTGCGCTTAAATACCGGCACTAAAATATATAATGTTACGATTTTTAATCGTGCTTATTTAAAAAATAAAATAAAACCAGCAATGGGACTTACTGTAATTGGTAAATATGATGCTAAACATAATAGTATTGTTGCGAGTAACATGGAATTTGGAATGCTTTTAAAACCTAAAATAATTCCAATCTACCATAGTAATTTTAAAATAAACAGTAAAAAAATTCATCAAATAATTTCTAAAGTTATAGATAAAGTAAGTGTTCACGATTATATTCCTGTTTATTTAAACGAAAAATATAATTTTATTAGTAAAGACTTAGCTTTAAAAATAATTCATAATCCTAATAATTTAAAAGAATTAAAAGCGGCCAAGGATAAATTGAAATATGAAGAATTATTTGTTTTTATGGCAAAAATGAACTATTTAAAGTCTAGTAACAAAATTAATTTAGGCTTAAAAAGAGAAGTTGACTTTACTTTGATAAAAAACTTTATTAACAATTTACCATTTAGTTTAACTAAAGATCAGTTAAAAGCAATTAATGATATATATGAAGATTTAACTAGTCCAAGGCAAATGAATAGATTACTGCAGGGTGATGTTGGTAGCGGAAAAACTATTGTTTCTTTTGTTGCACTTTATATTAATTACTTATCTGGTTATCAAGGTGCTTTGATGGCGCCAACGGAAATCTTGGCTATTCAGCATTATAATAATATGCAAAATTTATTTCCTGATTTAAAAATAGGCCTTCTTAAAGGTAAATTAAAAGCTAAAGAACGAAGAGAACTTCTGCAAGAATTGGCCATGGGGCAAATTGATGTTGTTATTGGCACACACGCTTTAATAAGTGATGATGTGGAATATAAAAATTTAGGTTTAGTAATTACTGATGAGCAACATCGTTTTGGTGTCAGTCAAAGAGGCAACTTAAAAAATAAAGGCCTTACTCCAGACATTTTATATATGAGTGCTACGCCAATTCCAAGGACTTATGCTTTAACGTTATATGGGGATATGGATATTTCTAACATTAAGACGGTGCCAAATGGAAGAAAAAAAGTAGAAACTATTTTAAAAAGTAATAAAGAAATTAAAGATGTTTTATATTTGATGTTAGAAGAGCTTAAAAAAGGCCATCAAATATATGTAGTTGCGCCACTAGTAGAAGAAAGCGAAAAAATAGATTTAGAAAATGTTAATGAACTTTATGAAAAAATGCAAAAAGCTTTTGGTAAAATTTGTAATATTGGTATTTTACATGGCAAAATGACAAATAGTGAAAAAGATTCTGTTATGAAAGAATTTAAAGAAGGTAAAGTAAAAATATTAGTTAGTACCACTGTTATTGAAGTTGGTGTTGATGTGGCCAATGCAACAATGATTGTTATTTTTGATGCTTTCCGTTTTGGCTTATCTGCACTTCATCAACTTAGAGGGAGAGTCGGCCGGAATGATTTTGAGAGTTATTGTATTCTTATAAGTGATAAAGAAACAAAAAGGCTAAAAATTTTAACGGGAACTAACGATGGCTTTAAAATAAGCGAAGAAGATTTTAAATTAAGGGGAAGTGGGGATTTGTTTGGCCTTAGACAAAGCGGAGACATGCATTTTAAAATAGCTGATCTTAAACAGGATTTTGAGTTGCTATTAACAGCAAAAGAAGATAGTATGGAATATTTGAAAAAAGAGCAATCAGATGAATATTTAAAAAATATGTTACAAGTGTCAAGCAGCTTAGACTAATCATAAAAAATTATTTTCGTACCTTGACATTTTTAATAAATTATTTTATACTTATAATATCATAGGCAAACGCCTATGTAGGTTTGTCTACGGTGTAGTATTATGTGGATAAACCGACCAAAACCCCCTGAAGGAGCCCATGTTGGCTCCGCTTTTTTTGTAAAAAAGTTTTATATTAAGAATAGTTCAATTCTAAATTAAAAAGTCAAGTGCAACAAATGAATAATCATAAACAATTCACACATTCTTGTAATTTATAAATTTTATTAATAACAGCTTTATCATTAAACTCTTCTAGAATGGCTTCTAGAGGAGTTTTATAATTTAAACTTTTTCTGGGATAATTATTCATCCAATGGGCAATATTATTTATATCTTCAAAAGTATAATTTTCAATTAAAGTACCTTTTGGAATAAAATAACGAATTATACCATTATGTTTTTCATTTGTACCTTTTTCGCCAGAACAATAAGGATGACAAAAATATATTTGAGTTTTAGAATCTTTTATTATTCCTGAAAAATCAGAAAATTCCGTACCGTTATCTGTAGTAATGGATTTAAATATTTTATTGTAGTGTCTTTTCATAAAAACTTTAAGTTGATCAAATTTATTAACAACATTTTCAGATGTTTTAGAAGAAAGTTTAAAGATAATTTGAAACTTAGTTTTTCTTTCAGTAAAAGTTAAAAGGCATTCATGTTTGCCACGTCTAGTTCCAATAACAGTATCAATTTCAAAATGACCGAATGTAGAACGATTATTAATTTCTTCAGGCCTGTTTTCAATACTGTAAGGTGCTTTATTGATAGGTACAGCTTTGGCGGTTTTATATTCATATTCTGGCTCATATTTCATTCTTCTTGTATCTTCTATTTTAACGTTTATAATACCATATCTAATAGCATTATAAACTGTAGGAGTAGTAATTGAAGTGAAACCATCTTTATTAAAATACTTATGAACTTTCATAAAGCCCACAATGGCATCAGGAGCCCATTTATCGTTTTTAATTTTATTTTCGATAAATTTAGCCATTTTAGAATATTTGCGTAATTTATATTCACCTTTAGATAAACCTCTTTTAAACAAATAATTATTTTGCGCATCTTTTGCATTATAAGGCTTTTCTATCATTCTACCAGACCTAACCATGAAACGATAAGATTTACTATTTCTAAGTTCTCTAGAAATAGTAGAGCGATGGACACCAATATAATTAGCAATATAAGTATTATTAAATAATCTTTTACCATTTTTATCTTTTTGTTCAATTAAAGTTTGAATAGTAGCTCTATCTTTTTCTGTTAAATGATGATATTGATTTTCTTTTCTTTTTAGTGTATTATTTGTATTAGACATATGAATTTTCCTTTCTGTTTGTTGCGAATAGATATTATAGATTATTCATGTGTCTTTTTCAATGCACTTTTGTTGCACTTCAAATTTAAATTAACAAA
>CALVRP010000032.1 GCA_944358665.1 uncultured Bacilli bacterium | reverse complement strand
ATGGTTTTATTATTCCCGCTGGTGTTGAATCTATATTAATAACCGTATAACTACTTGCTACTTCATTTGTTCCGTCGTTTGATTTAACGATTATTTCCCCATTAGCTTGAAATTTAACATCAAATATATTAGATGGCACTTCTTCCCACGTTTTCCCATTGTCACCGCTATATGTATTATTACATGTTGTACAAGGTACAGTTACCGTTACAATCCTATTTTGTGCATAAAGTTCACTGCTAGGGTTGCTAGAAAATGTCGGTTTTTCAATTGTTAATGTTGTTGCAGCTGTATTACTGCTAGAATTCATATCAACTCCATTTGTTACTCTAACATCTATATCATAACTTGTTCCTTGTTTTAAGCCAGTAAAAGTATATGTATTACTTACGCCATTATCTATCCAAGTTTTTCCACCGTCGATACTAAATTCATATTTACTTATTCCACTTTCTTCATCACTGGCAATGACTACCGCAGTTATACTATTTGTCGTTGAACTTGTATTAATACTTTCGATTACTGGTGGTGTGGTATCTATGGCTTCAAAGATTGCATATAACGTAATATCTTCCGTTCCCATGGTTAAATCACTTAGACCTTCAGCCGCCTGCGGATTAGTATTCCAGCCTTTGAATTCATAATTTTTCTTGGTTGCCATATAACTTAAATTGATACTTTTTCCTTCAGCTACATATTCATTTTCTGCATTAGTACTTTCTCCTCCATTAGTGGTATAGTCATATGTTACTAAATGGTCGGTTGTTGGTACTATTGTTCCTTCACTATTTTGGACAAAGCCTAAATCTACAGTTGTCTCACCGCTAGTTCCACTCGCGTCTCCTTCATAGTTACTGTTATATTCTATTCTAACTGTTAAAGTAACTGTTTCTCCTTTATATAATGTTTGCCCTTTAACAAGTCCTGTACTTGTTATTTTAACTGCTTCATTATTACTGTTGGTTATACCTAAAGTATCTAATTTTGCATCAAACGTTCCCGCATTTTCCACAATAACCTTATATTCTACATAATCACCTTTACTATATAGATTAGCTTCTAAATTAGCGGTTAAATCTGTATAAGTATTTTTTACGTTTTCTCCCAATCCTCCTATATCACTAACTTCCACACTAATAATTTTTATATCCCATTCACTACTTATTTCCGTACTTCCTTTAATATCTAACTGCGTTTGAAAAGCCGCGTAGCCGACTCCCATCATACATACGATTCCGATTAATATAAATATTATTATTTTATTACGTTTCTTATCCCGTATCATACTATCACCTCTATTTTTATATCTTCTTATATAATTATCGTAACCTATTTTAGGTTATATGTCAATAACTTATTTTAAGTTATTATAAAATTTAATCGGAGGCACGATTATGAATAGATTAAGAGATCTAAGAGAAGACAAAGATATGTATCAAAAAGATATTGCCAAGATACTTGGGATGAGTCAAACCGGATATTCCCAATATGAAACAGAAACTAATGATATTCCCACTAGTATATTAAAAAAACTGGCACTTTATTATAATACTAGTATTGATTATATTTTGGGTTTAACTAATGAGAAAAAACCATATCCACGCAAAAAGGATAGCAATTAAACTATCCTTTTTATAATGTTATAAAAATATAAAAAGAAGAAATTAATCTTCTTTTAATACTTCCATAGCTTTACGCATCTTCATATCATATTTAATCATATCAAGACCACCAAAGGCATTTAAGAATTCATCTTTTTTCATTTGATATTTTTCAGCCATTTTATCAGCTTCTTCTTCAGCTTCTTTATCTGAAATTTCAATTTTTTCTTCTTTAGCTATTTCTTCTAACATTAATCTATAAGTAATTCTCTTAGTAGCTTCTTCACGCATTTGATCTCTTAAAGCCATTTCATCAGAATTCGTAAATTGATAGAACTGTTCTAAAGTAATTCCTTGCATCTGCAAGTGTTCTCTATATTGATTAATCATTCTGTCCAATTCTTCATTAATCATTACTTCAGGAATTTCTACTTCAGTATTTTCAGCAGCTTTTTCAAGTAATGTATCAATATATTTGTTTTCTGCTTCCATATCTTTACGAGTTAAAATATTTTCAGAAATTTGAGCTTCTAAAGCTTCTTTAGTATCAATTCCTTCCATACCTAAATCAGCAAAGAAATCTTCATCAATTTCTGGAATATGAACTTCTTTAACTTCGTGAACTTTAACTTTAAATACAGCTTCTTTTCCTTTTAAATCCTCAGCATGATAATCTTTAGGAAATGTAACTTTAACATCTTTTTCATCGCCTTCTTTAAGACCAATTAATTGTTCTTCGAATCCAGGAATAAATGTTCCACTTCCAACTTTTAAAGAATAGTTTTCAGCTTTACCACCATCAAAAGCTTTTCCATCAACAAATCCTTCAAAATCAATAATAGCTATATCGCCATCTTCAATAGCTCCCTCTTTAATAACATCCTCAGCATAACGAGCACGCATATTTTCAATAGCTTCTTCAATTTCTTTTTTTTCTACTTTAGTTTCTTCTTTTTTAACACCTAACCCTTTATATTTACCAAGTTTAATCTCAGGTTTTAATGTTAACGTAAACTTAAATTCAATTTTATTTTCATCTACTGATTTAAGTTCAATATCAGGACGCGCTACTAAATCATCTAAAATATCTTTATTGTCATCAATAACTTTTTTATAAGCATCTTCTAATACTAAATCACCAGCATCAATAAATAAAGATTCGATTCCGTATTTTTTTATAAATACTTCTTTAGGCGCTTTTCCAGGACGAAAGCCATCTATTTTAGCTGTTTTATTTTTTTTCTTAAATGCTTTATCCAAAGCATCTTGCCACTCTTTTCCTTCTACTGTAATTTCTACTTCTTTTATATTTTTTTTCATTTCTTTTTCCTCCTATATATAAGTATATAATATTTAATAATTTTTGGCAACTAAAGCCATACACCAAAGCCGATGGCTGCCATACTAAGCATTAAGCCAACTGTCCAAAATAATCTAACGATATCAACTTCACTCCATCCAAGCTTTTCAAAGTGGTGATGAAGTGGTGCCATTTTAAAGACTTTTGTATGAAATTTTTTTATTGCAATTAACTGAATAATAACGCTAAGTGTTTCAATAATAAATACACCAGCTACAATTACTAAAGTAATTTCATGGTTTGAAATAATGGCCACACTTGCCAAGGCTGCTCCTAAAGCAAGAGAACCCATGTCTCCCATAAAAACTTTGGCTGGATGGGAATTATAAATTAAGAAAGCCACTAAAGCACCAACTAAAACAAAGCAGAAAATCGCTACTCCTTCATAACCATCAGCCCATGGAGAACCCCAGGTTATAATACCAAAAGCAAAGAAAGCAATAGCGGATAATCCAGCAGCCAACCCATCTAGCCCATCAGTAATATTTACTGCATTACTACTACCAATTAGAACAAATAGCAAGAATATACCATAAGCCCAACCGAGATCAATTTGAATGCCAAGTGTATGAATATCTAATATCGGCTCATTTCCACTACTCATATAAATATAGAAGAAAATAAGGGCAATTATAACTTGGGCTGCCGACTTAACAAAAATAGACATACCTTTATTGTTTTTTTGCTTAATTATTATTTTATCGTCAATATAACCAAGAACAGCATATGCTAGAAAGACGAATATAACAATAAATAAATTAGGTGTTAAATCAATACTACCCGTGAGTTTTAAAATAATCATAATCAAAACAGTCGGTACAATAAACATGATCCCCCCCATTGTTGGGGTTCCTTGTTTCTTCTTATGTCTTTCGCCTAATGTTTTACTAACATTTTGATCAAGGCCCTTTTTCTTTAAATATTTAACAACGAAATAGCCAAAAATAACAGTTGATACAAAACCAAGCATTACGGCCATAACAGCTTTTGCTAATATTAACATACACTCATCTCCAAACTCTAAGTAATTATACCATTTTAAAGAGATTTTGTACAGTCATTTAGAAACAAAAAAAGTCTTTAAAGACTTTACCCACGGTCGATAAACCAATTAGCACTAACATCACAGCTACTACTTGAAGGTGGCGGTGATGGCTTATCCAACCTAACTAATACCGGGACATGAAAGGCACTTCCAAAAGCAATACAATTACCTGGTTGTAAAACTCTAAGTCTCTTAACAATTTCCGTGGTAATGTTTGGAACCATTTCCCGAATATAATTTATATCTCTTGGATGCAACATTTTGTAAATAAGAAAATTACTACATTGCGAGATTGATGTTTCCGAAAGATCGCTTGGTCTTTGCGAAATAAGGCCTAGTAAAACACCATATTTTCTTCCCTCTTTAGTAATTCTATCAAAAATATTATATCCAATAATATTTATGTCATTGTCATTTTGAACATATCTATGAGCTTCTTCTAAGATAATATGAAATGGAAGGGATGCCCTTTTATTTAAGTTTTTCGCATATTCAAATAACATTTTAGAATAAATTTTTGTAATTGTCTTAGCAAATCTATCATCAACATAATTAATATTAAAATTAATTATTTGGGCTTTTCTATTTCCACCCGCTGAAAGAAGGCTTTTAATATAACCATCACGGCTAATATACTCTGGACAATCAAAATATTTGGCAGAATCACTATTAATTAATGCCTGCAATCTTACTTTTAATACATTGGCCTCATCATAAACACGATCACTATTAAGAACACCTTCAGAAATCAAAGCAAAATCTAAAGCGGTTTTTAAATCTTCAAGACCATATCTAAATGAACCATCAGGAAGTGATAATTCAATTGAATCATCTAAGAAAGTTCTAATATAATTTGTTAAAAGTTCGATTTCTCTAATTTTACCACTCGCATCAATAATTAAACATTGTTTTAAAGGTCTTGAATAACCAGGTTGATAAATAGTAGACTCTAAATTTAAATCTTTTGTATTATAATTTGTTAAAACCGAAAAGATTTGGTCTCTTATTTGTGACGATGAATGACCACTAGCTAAAATGTCTAATATAGCTCTGGCAATAATATCGTTTTTTTGTTTAATTACATCTTTCTCATCTCTAGCAAATACCCCAACTAATTTTAAAGCTTTTTCTATTACTGGTAGTTGAGTTTGTTTTTCAACATTCAAAAGTAAAGCAATGTCATCAGTATCTAAAAGCCAAAGTGGAATTTTTAAAACTTCATTCTCACTAAAATTTGTATTGGTAGTATAAGCTTTAAAAGAAAGTTCTGGGACTTTTGTACTAATATCTTTAAATGCACTATGATACTCACCATATGCATCAAAGATAAAAATACTGGCTCTATAAGCTATTGAATGCTGCTTTTCAAAAATACTTTGAATCAATCTTGCAACTCCCCATGATTTACCACTACCGGTTGAACCAAATATTGCAAAGTGATTAGCAAAGAAATCGTTAATATTAAAACCAATTTTCACGCCTTCATATATTGGACTTTCACCAATATATAAATCTTCATTTTCTTTATAATTATCAATACTAATAATCATTGGCATTTTTTCTTTAGATATTAATTTTACTGAAGATCCAAAAGATGGTTTTTTAATAATACCAAAGACAAATTTATTATCTTTTATTTCTCCAAGTAAATTTATATAAGCAATATTATTTTTAATATCAGCAATCTCTCCAACAATCATTTTATCATTATCTTCCATAATAACATGAAGATTTATTAAACTCTGAAACTCATTTAACTGAATATTTAATTTTAATAAAACCTGGTCTTCTTCAATTCCAATTATTGTTCCAAGCATTTACATCACCCTATTATTAATGTTACCACAAAGTAAAAATAAAAACAATCACATTAGTGACTGCTTAATAAATTTTTACTTTGCTTCTAATTTTTGTAATTCTTCTTTTTCTATTTCTTGTATAGATTTTTCTGGTGTAGGTAAAGTTTCCGGCATATTACCGCCAAGTTCTTCAATGGCTTTTCTAACCGTTTTTCCAACAGTATAATGAGTCATACAAGCATCATTTTCATTATCAATATTATCTTTTTTTAACTTAGCTTCAGTTTGCGTTATACGAAATAGGTTGGCACCTAATTCTTCACTTCCCCTATAATCAAGAATATCTTTGTTTTCTTCAATATTTTTACGTTTGGCGATTTGCCCGGCTGTTTCTCCATTATAAAGGCCCTTATAGCCATAGTTATTAAATTTACCAAAATTCTCTACACCTGCATCTTTAGCTGTTTTAAATAGATATTTATTTTTGTTATTAACTAAAATTCTAGTATATAATCTTTTTTCATCTTCAGAAAGCTTAGAATATTCTAATTCAGTAATTTCTTGTTTTCTGGTTTGCACAGCAAAATATGTTTGACCAAGAGCAACTGACCTTTTACTTGGATTAGCATTCTGTACTATTAAATAACAAGTGTATCTTGATAAATGATAATCTATTATAAAAGATTGTCTTCCCTTTCCACTGATTATTGACTTCCTGACTTCAGGAAAGTAATCATTCACCTTATTATTGCTGGCCTCACAAGCAATCATGGCTCTTTTAATTACTTTATGGAAATTTTCCCATTTACTATATTCAAGTAGCGGCATTAATTCTCTTGCGGACCAATATTCATTACCATTATCATCAACATGTTTTATATTTTCAAAAATTTGTTCACCATATTTTTCTATATCATTCATTTTCCTACCCCCTTAAATATCATAATAGCACAAAGTAAAAATAAAAACAATCACATTAGTGACTGTCTCTTAGTTATTTTTATATTTTCATTAATATAAATATCTAATGATGAAATATTTTTGGTTTTGATAAATCCCAAACCTTTAATAATAATGTCTTCATCACTAGTATTTGTAAAACTATATTTTTTTAAATCTTTCATTTTATCTATATCTTTATAAAACCTTTCTATTTTTAAATTGTTAGATAAATAAAATATCAATGTTCCCCCTTTTTTAACATCTATTCTAAAGATATTATCCACAATAATAGTTTGATCAGTTTTAACTTGAATAACAGTTGGTTTTATTTCTTTTTTAGGAACTATTACTTTAAACATTTCCTTAGTTGCACTTAATATTATACTTCCTTCATCTAATAATCCTGGAGTATCTATTAATGTTAATTCATCATTAACTGGCACCTCTATTAAATCTAAAGTAGTTGAAGGTAAAACGCTCGTAGTTATCTCATAAGGATTATTTCCATAATTATAAATAAGTTTATTAATTAAGGTGCTTTTGCCACTACTGGTATAGCCAATCACATAGACATTTTTACTTTTTTTATGAGTATTAATTAAATTATAAAGTTCATCTAAATTATGATTATTTTTACTACTAACAGCGATTTTACTAACAATATTTAAATTATATTTTAATTTAGAAAGTAATTTATCTTCATCAGTGTTGCGCGGAATCAAATCAGTTTTAGTTAAAACTAAAATGATAGGATTTTTTAAGTTAAGTTCTTCTAAACTATCTAAACTAAATAAATCAGTAACTAAAATAAGTAAATCGTTTGTTTTACTTATTTTATCTAAGATATCTAAATAAACCTTATTATCTTTAGCAATCATACTATATGAATTATAATGTCTAATTTTAAAACAACGTTCGCAAAGGTCATTAGATAAATCTTTAACATAGCCTTCTGAAGCTGGATTAGTATTTTGTAATATAGCTCCACAGCCAATACACTTAGTCATAATATCTTCCTTTGCAAAATAAATTTTTATCTCTTAATTTTTTCATTTTACGTTTTTCTAAAAAGCGATTTAATTTTGTAAAAATAATATCTTTATCTGATAGCGGATTAACTAGAATTGTTGTAATACCAATGTTATTGCCACCAACAATATCAGTAAGTAATTGATCGCCAATGATTGCAACTTCATTGACATTATAATTATAAGCTTTAAGAAGCTTTTTAAATTTACCTGGATGTGGCTTTCTCGCACTATAATAACTATCTATTTCAAAAAATTCTTGAAATTGTCTTACTCTAATTTTAGGACTATTGCTAAAAATAATTACTTTAAAGCCTTTTTGTTTTAAACTAACAAATAAATCTTTCGCTTTTTGTGGAGGAATTTTATCATTAGTCGCAATTATGGTGTTATCTAAATCAAAAAGTAAACACTTGATTCCTCTACTTAATAACTTTGAGTAATCGATAGTATAAATACTTTTTTGATAAATATCCGGTATATAATTTTCCAT
>CALVRP010000031.1 GCA_944358665.1 uncultured Bacilli bacterium | reverse complement strand
AGTTTCCGTTTCCGTCATTTTTTTATCATCTCCTTTAAACAAAAAGAGAATGATACCACTATAGGAGTCTATTATAGACGGTACCATCCTCTTATTTTACTTGATTTATTTAACCGTAAACAAACGGGCAATCTCTTTCGAGTGCAACTAATAGGTAGTAATTATTAAGGTTATTTATTATCTTTCACCAACCGATAACTCTCTTTAAAATAAATACTTAAAATCGTGTCCTATATTATAGTCTTTCATTAATATTATATCATCATTTTTATTTAATTTTCATTAAAATTAAAAGTCTACTACTTGATTGTAATAGACTTGCATAAACAACATAATTAACTTGTTTTTATAATTAAGCAATGCTAAAACAATCAATACTAGAAATTGACTTAAATGTTGTCGTATAAGTTGTCGTAGTTAATTGATTATTTAACATTTTAATCTCTCCCTTTCAAAAGCAATTAAATAATACCATATTTACACTGATTTGTCAATTTTGACAAAGTTCGTGTTATAATATGAAAGTGAATTATTAAAATTCATTTAGTTAGGAAGTGATAAAATGACAACAAAAGATTTGACAAGTTTCTATAATCTTTTAGAAGATCTATCTACATATAATAATATGCCTATTGATGAAGACAATTTTTTAGACAAAATTAAAATATTAAAAAAAGATTATAAAGATGCTGACATAGATATTCCAAATGAAATAAAGATGACTAAAAACTCTTATGATTTTAGAAGTGAGATGCAAAAAATAGGTGGTTATAAAGAACGAAGAGAAAGACTGAAAGAAATAATTTATCCATTGATAGATTATAAGGAAGAAAATGAAGAATTGACAATTAATAAAGGTAAAATAACACAAAAAGAATTAAATGATTTTATAAGGACTAATAACTATATTTTAAAAACAGTGTATGGGGATTTAAAAAATATCTCTTTAAACGCTAAATCTGGTGGAAATGGTATTGTTTATTTTGGAACTTTGAACAAAACAGATGTTGCTATAAAATTCATGTTAAATACAGATTCTAAAAAGAAAAAAAGATTTTTATGTGAATTTATTAATGTAATAATGGGAATCGATAATTACGAAAATATCGTAAAGCAATACTTTTATGAAGAAATAAAAATAAGTGGGCAAAAAATACCAATAATTGTAATGAAAAAATACATCAATCATTTGGAATATAAAGATAATATATCTCAAAATGAATTAGTTTCATCATTCTCACAAATTACACTTGCTGTACAAAAATTACATAATAAAGGAATTATACATAGAGATTTAAAGCCACAAAACATTTTGATTGATGAAGAAAACAAATTAAATATATCCGATTTTGGAATAGCATATTACAATAATGAGGTATACGAAATGACCGGAGATACAGAAAGAAATGAGAGATTAGCAAATTTTGATTTTTCAGCGCCAGAACAAAGAAATAGTCATTCTATTCCGACTAAAGCTACAGATATATATGCAATAGGACAGATCATATATTGGATGGTTTATGGATATACACATAAAGGAACTCATAGGAAGCCAATAACCGAAAAATATAGTGGACCTAGAATGGAAATTTTAGATAATATAATTGATAAATGTATTTGTAACGATCCAAAGGATAGATATCAAAGTATTGAAGAAATATATGCAGATATAGAAATTGTTACTAATAATTCATCATATGCTTTAGAAGCAAGTAATAACAAAAAACAAAAATTGGATGTAACAGAAGTAAAGGAAAGATTAACAGATATTATTAATAATATTGCTTTCGTAATAAGTTATGATGAATTTGGGCAGGAATATTTGTATCGCTCATTTAAAACTTATAATGAATTTAATAAAGGAACAACATTAGAATTTATAAAAAACATACCAGAAAAAGCAAAAAATTTATTATTTTATGATGAAGTATATTTTTCTGATTTTTGTGATGGAATATTTGATGAACAACAAAGATTAAAAAAGGAACATTTTATCAATCTATATGATCTATATATTCAGATAAAAGATGATGATGAAATGCTTTCACCCTTCTTAACATATATTATTAAAACATTAAATGATAATTGTTATGAACTACCATTTTAAATTTTTTATAAAATATAAGACATTTTTAACAAAAAGTGTTATAATTAGGACAGTTGATTTAATCCATCTTGGGAGTATAAAATTTCGAATATAAGTAAAGTTATCGCTCCCATATGATAGGAAACTCGAACTTTTCGAGTTTAAGTAATAAATGCTAACTAGAAATAGTTAGTTTTTTTGTTATTTAAGAAAGGAAAAGTGATTGAGTATGACAATAGAAACTAAAGAACTTGTAATAAGTGAAGAATTAAAAAGAAAGGTTGAAATGATTTGTAGATTTGCTTATGTGGACTACACTATCACAAATGGAAATATCAAAAGTATTAAAAATACAAATATAGCTATGGTTAAACCTCATATAGTTAAAATTAAAAATACTGAATTTCTTATATTTGATAATTGTGATGATATATTCATAAATGGGTATAAAAAGAAGATAAAATTCAAAGACTTTGAAGAATATATCAAAACCCACTAAAACCTTAACAAATCAAGAATAAATGTTTATAGTATAGAACTAATAAAAGCAAGCAGTATCGCTTTTTAAAGGGGAAAGAGAGGTACTTCTATGATTAAACAAAGACAATTACATATAAATAATTATTTAAGAGGAGTCAAAGGTATTAGTTGAACTAGTACTTTTGTCTCCTCTTTTTTTGAAAAAAGGAGTTGATTTAATGGAAGAAGAAAAGAAAAAAGCAGGTATCTATATTAGAGTTTCAACTTTCGATCAAGCCCGTGAAGAGTAATTGCAATTAACAACAAAGAAAAATTTAAAGATGATAATTTAAAACTTGGAATTATAACTATTGATTTAACTGATATAATCGCACCTGATGGAGCCCAACTTTATAAAGGATTCTTTGAAAAAGTTAAGGAGATGTACGATAATGAGTTATGCGATATTTAGAGTTGAACCTATAAATAAATTATCAGACCTCGCACAAATTGGATCGCAC
>CALVRP010000030.1 GCA_944358665.1 uncultured Bacilli bacterium | reverse complement strand
CCGGCAACGGCGTCGTCCCAGTTCTCTATCTGTCATCTGATATCACCTTAAGCGGAGCAGGAGAATCGGGCGACCCATATGTCTTAAGTTAGAGTAAAGACTAAAGAGATGACATTTCAGCAAGCTCTCGCGTTGCGTGGGCTTGGAAGCGAACTTTTACGAAGCAAATAGTTCGGGAAAGGTGTGCCGCGAGCGACTGCGAGCGGAGGCCAGAATAAGAAACATATAATTGCAAGAAGGTAGAATAGAAATATTCGAGGGAAGGAAAGTGGGATATATAGGGATAGTATAGGAAAAATGGTGAATTTTTTCACCGAACGCCAGCAATTCGAACAACGTGTTCAATGTGAACGGCAACAGCAACAATGCCGGTAATGTGAACAACAACAATGCGAACAACAGCAACAACGGCGTCGTCCCAGCTGTTTATCTAACATCTGATATCACCTTAACAGGTAATGGAACTAAAGCTGACCCATATGTCATAAGTTAGAGAAGAAATTAAGGTATTTCACTTTGGCAAACTCTGCGAAGCAGGGTTTGGGGCGAACTTTCACGAAGTGAATAGTTCATCACCTTTTCCACAGTAAAAACCCATTTCTTATATAAGAAGTGGGTTTTTAAATTAACATAAAAAAGAGAGCCCAGTCGCAAGTTAATAAACTTCCGAATTTTATGGAATCTCCCTTTTCTATAAATAATTCTATCAAATTTATCGGTAACTGTCAATCCTCTTTGTAAAATCTTAACTCCTTTATTGACAGATAAATATGTATTTGTTATTCTGAATGTAGGGAGTGTATGATGTCCGGTTTAAGAAATAAAAATATTAGTATAAATACAGAAATTGATTTTATAGAAAATAAGAATTATTATAAAGTAAGTACTTACAGTGATATTACAGTACTAAGAAATAATGTTTGAAATAAACTTAATCATAGTAAGAAAATAATAATTAACAAGGCAACAGGATTTACAGTGAAAATTACAAGAGCAACTATCGACAAAATTATTAATCCAATACCCAACTTTAAACCATTTAATCGTCAATATATCGATGATTTAAATAGGTACAATTATTATAGTTATAGTGATTTTGTTGCTGAAAGTATTAATTATAATTATGTATGGGTTATTAATTAACTCTTTTTTTGTACTAAAAATATAAATAGTTTCATATAATTTTTTGGGTGATAATATGGAATTAAAAGTAGGGGATTTGGTTACTAGAAACTCATATGGTAATGATGTGGTGTTTAAAATAGTTAGTATTGAAGACGGTAAATGTACATTAAAAGGTATTTATATTAGGTTAGTTGCTGATAGCCTGATATCTGATTTAAAACTTTATAATAATGAAGAAGAGGAAGAAGAAAGAGAATTTTTAGCGAAAATCGAAGAACCTTTAGTTTTAAATCGTCAAGAATATTTTTATCTTCCTGGTAAAATCTTGCATATTGATAGTGATATAGATTTTTTAAATCGTTGTCTTGAATACTATAAAAAAGTAGGTGTTTGGGCTAAAGGTATTAATGAAAAAGAAGAAAGTATGCCAGATAAAATGATAGAATGGCTAGAAGAATATAAACCGAATATTATTGTTATTACTGGACATGATGCCCACTATAAAAAAGAAGAGGAAAATTTAAATTCGTATAAAAGTAGTAAATATTTTGTCGAGGCTGTAAAGAAAGCCCGGGAGTATGAAAATAGCCATGAAAAATTAATTATAATTGCGGGAGCCTGTGCATCTTATTATGAAGAGTTAATAAAAGCCGGAGCTAATTTTGCTTCTAGTCCTAAAAGAGTAAATATTCATGCTTTAGATCCAGCAATTATTGCCGTATGTATGAGTTTATCTGATGTTAATAAAGATATTGACTTGAAAAACATTTTAGAAAAGACTAAATACGGCATAGATGGAATAGGGGGAATTATTACGAAAGGAACCATGTATGTTGGATATCCTAGATAAAGGCGTTTGCAATAACCAAGAAGTAAGAAAAGTATTAAGTCATTATTTAAATAAACCAGTAATTATTAAGTATAATTTAGGACGAAATAAGTTTGAGACTTATAAAGTAATTATAACAAACCTTTATAATTGTATCTTTATAGTCCAGGAAATTGATAATAATAGAGTCAAAAAATCCTTTTCTTATGCTGATATTATTACAAAAACGATTAAAATTTATGAATAATGTTGATTTTTCAAAGAAAATAGGTTATACTGAAATTGGATATAATATGCCAGAAGGGAGAGAAATACTGATGAAAATAACATCTGTTAATGTTCGTAAAGTTGAAAAAGAAAATTCAAGAATGAAAGGTATCGCAACTGTTATTTTAGACGATTGCTTTGCTGTTCATGGAATTAGAATTATCGAAAGAAATGAAGGATTATTTATCGCAATGCCAAGTCGTAAAACTAGTGATGATACTTATCATGACATTGCTCATCCAATTACACCAGAATGCCGTAAGATGTTTGAAGATGCAGTTATTACAAAGTATAATGAAACAGAAGCTGAATAAGCTTCTGTTTTTAAATAACTTGTACTTTTTTTGTTTTAATTACATATAATTAAACAAAGGAGGACATGTATGGACAAGATAGATAGTGTTATAACATCACTTAATCATAGTATAACTTTAACTGAAAGAAAAAATATAATTTTAACAGGAGTAAAAAAAATAGAAAGCTTTGATGAAGAAGAGTTTTTTATGGAAACAACTATGGGAAATTTAACGATAAAGGGCGAAGAACTAGAAATTATAAAATTAGATACATATCAAGGAAATGTTTCAATAAAAGGTAAAGTAGATAGTATTACTTATTCAGAAGACGGGAAAAAAGATAAAGAAAGCGGAATTTTTAATAAATTATTTAAATAATGGATTTACATCTTCAAATAATAACATCCGTTTTTTCTTTTGTTTTTGGTATACTTTTTTCCCTGTTTTTAAGAGTTAATTATAAAATAATTTATAATAGTCATAAATTTATAAAATTACTTGGCACCTTTCTAGTCGTTATAATATCGGTAATGGCTTATTTTCTTTTATTACAAAAATTAAATAATGCTTTATTTCACCCATACCATTTAATTTTATTAATAATTGGTTTTATGACCTCACATCTTCTAGAGCAAAAGATTGTCAAACTATTAAAAAAATGATATACTTAGGCTATAGATAGAAGGTGGATAAATGGCTAAAAGAAAAATCTCTAAATCATCAAAAAGACGTTTAGTCATTTTGATGCCTGTCGTTGTTTTTTTAATCGGTTATGCTGTATTTACTTTAGTTGTAACTGTAGGTGAACTATATAGTCTACACCATGAAGAAAAAGAACTTCAAGAAAATTTGACAGAATTAAAAGGTGATGCCGAAGATTTAAAGACAGAAATAAATAAACTTCAAGATGCCGATTATGTTGCCCGGTACGCTAGGGAAAACTATTTATACACTAAAGATGGTGAGTATGTTATTAAAGTAAATGAAGAAGAAACTAAAGAGAAAGAGGAAAAATTTACTTTGGCGGAAAATTATATAATATATGGCTCATTAGGCTTACTCGCTTTAATTATATTATACATAATAATTAGGCATCATCGTAAAAAGAAAAAACTAAAACAAAAAACAAATAAAAGAAGCACTAAGAAATAATAAGTGCTTTTATTTTGTAAAAAAAAGATACTTCTACATCAGTAGTTAGTATCTATATAATCATTATAATTTGAAATCTTTAGTATCATCATCACTCATATCTTTACCATCAAAATATAGTTTTGGTTTAAACTTAAAAAATAGAGCTATAATATTTGAAGGAAAAGATTTAACCATTTTGTTGTATTCTGTTATAATGTCATTATAATATTTTCTAAAGGCTATAATTTCTGCTTCAGATTCGTTTAAAGAAATATCGATTTTTGTAAAGACTTCACTATTTTTTAATTCTGGATATGTTTCTTTATATTTTTGAAATTCATTAATACCATCATAAAGCTGTCTGTCTAAATCAAAATTACTCAGTTTTCTTGATCGAAGTTTAACAATAATATTTAAAACATCTTCTTCAGTATTTGTATTTGCTTTTATAATATCAATAGACTTATTTAACAAATCAAATCTAGTTCTTAATGTTGAATCAATATTTGTTTCTGCTTCATTAATGCGAATTATATAGTTTTGAAATTTATTATAAGTATTAATAATCCAGACAAAAAGTATACAGATAATAATAAATACAAATATAAAAATAATTAAAACGTTCATCATACCACCTATAATTCATTATAACAGACTTTTATATCATTTTCAATTATTTGGGTAAAAATCAGGACTATAGGTTATTCTTTCATCAAATTTAAAATAATTAACATAAATCATTAAAACTAAATACCATTTGCCAGTTTTTGGATCACTTAGAATAATATGATCGCGTCCTGATTGTTCGATAATACCACTAAATACATAATCATGCCATTCAGTTGCATCTGGATAAGAAGTATAAATTTCTACTTGTTTACCTTTATTTAATCTTAAAATATTTTCAATGTATGATTCTTCATACATTACATTATTTCCGGCAGCCATCGCATCAGCTTGTACTGTTGTGTAAGGCGCGGTTTGTTGATTGGGAACCGGATTACCATCGACGTAAAGTGGTGCGCCAGGGAAGGCAGTTCCTTGATTTGAAAAATTATTATTCATTTTATCATCCTTTCTATAAAAATATATTAAATTTTAAAATAAATATGATATAATTATAAGGGTGATAAAATGAAGATAAAAGTGGGCGTTTCAAATAGACACGTGCATTTAACTAAAGAAGTATATTTTGGGTTGTTTGGAAAAAGTGAACTAGAAAAAGATCGTGATTTAGATCAACCAGGACAGTTTGCAAGTACTAGTTATGTCACGATAAAAAAAGGTGATAGAGAACTTGAAAAGGTAAGAGTTCTTGGACCTTTTAGAGATTATAATCAAGTAGAAATTTCTCAAACTGATGCTTATAAATTAAAAGTAAATCCACCAGTTCGTGATTCTGGTGATTTAGAAGGTAGTGAGAGTATAACTTTAATTGGCCCAAACGGTAGCGTAGATTTATCTAGTGGATTAATTTTAGCTAGACGTCATATTCATATCACACCAGAAGATATGAAAAAATATGGTTTTGAGGGTCTAAAAAAAGTTGCTGTTTTAATTAAAGGTGAAAAAGGTGGCATTATTGATAATATTTATTTTAAAGTATTAGATATTGCTTCTTTAACCCTTCATTTAGACACTGATGAAGGAAATGCTTTTAATTTAAAAAGTGGTGATGAAGTAATATTAATAAAAAGTTTGGAGGATGAAAATGAAACTACAAAATAAAGTAGCCGTTATTACTGGTGGAGCTATGGGTAATGGTCTTGGAATTACTAAAGTCTTCTTAAAAGAGGGGGCTAAAGTAGCTATTTTAGATTATGATGATAAATTAGAAGATACTATCAATAATCTGCAAAAAGAAGGTTATGAAGTTAGTGGTTATAAAGCTGATATTCGTGATATGGAGAGAGTATCAGATTGTTTAGATTCGATAAATAAAAAATATGGTAATATTGATATTTTAGTTAATAACGCTGGCGTTTGTCGGTTAGAAACTTTTATGGATATGAGTGATGAACTTCGGGATTTTCATTTTGATATAAATATCAAAGGGACTTGGAACGTTACAAAGGGGACTATTCCATATATGAAAAAAGGTTCAATCATTAATTTATCTAGTGTTACAGGACCTATGGTAGCAGATAGTGGCGAAGTTGCTTATGCAACAACTAAAGCGGCTTTAATTGGTTTTACAAAAGGATTGGCCGCTGAGCTAGTAGATAAAAATATTCGGGTTAATGCTATTATGCCTGGTTATATTATGACACCAATGGTTGAGGGTATGGCTAAAGAAAGTAATGCTGAAAATCCTGAAAGTGTCGTTGATGGCATTGCTAAAGGCATTCCAATGGAAAGACTTGGTACTATAGAAGAACTTGGTAATTTAGCGGCCTTTTTAGCAAGTGATGAATCATCTTATATAACTGGTCAAGGAATCGTTATTGATGGTGGCTCGACTTTACCGGAAACAATGACAATGGGAGTATAACTTAGTTATACTTTTTTTGACTACATTTATTTTTTTTGTTAGAATATGTCCCTAAGGACGTGATATTGTGGATAAAGATTTTAGAGAAAATTATGAAGCATTTTTTATTGAAAGGTTTGTTTTTAGTACTGCGGAATTAGAAGAATTGGCTAATTCAGAATGTCATAAAAGATTAAAGGAAGATATTTATATGGCTTATATGTATTTATTGGGTGAAAGAGATAATTTAAATATTGGAATTGTTCGTAATGTTGGTAATTTAGTAAATCAAGGTTATAATGTACCATTAGGTTTTCGTAAAATTGATGTTACAGCCGGTTCCAAAGCTCACTTTGAACCGAGCAAGCCAATCAACATAATAAACGATATAAATAATTTACTTTATAATTATTATTTTATGTGGAAAGATTTAGATGTCTTTTTGAAAGAAGCAATGTTTCATATTAAATTTATGCGTATTCATCCCTTTGAAGATGGTAATAAAAGAAGTGCAAAATTATTAACAACAACTAATTTATGTAAACAAGGCTTACCACCAATCATTATTACTAAAGAAGATACTGATGAATATTATAGATTTATTAATGAGTGTGATTATGATGGTTTTGCTGAGTTTTTAAAACAAAGATCAAACTTAGAAAATAATACTATGTGTGGCTTCTTTCGAATTATTAATGGTGTTTCTATGTATGATGATGTTGATATCAAAGCTATACAAAAAATTGTAAAATTATAAAAAAAATTCTAGTGTGTATAAACAATAGAATTTTTTATTCTTCAGTTTTAACTGTTGGGACTGCATCGTCCAATGATTTTTTTTCAGTAGTTGGTTCAGTCCCTTTTATGTAATAAAGGACCTTTGCTGTACCGCTGCTAACAGCTTCACCACTTATTGGATCAATAGCTACTCCAACTACATTTTCTGGTGTTTCATACCAATCATCTTCTTTATCTTTAAGACATCCTTCAATTGTATCAACCCAAGTATTTTTTAAACTAGAGCTATCGCTATTATTAACATCAGAGTTATCATCGTAACCACTCCATAAGCCAACTAATAAGTCTTTATTGTAACCGAATATTAAATTGTCTGTATTAGTCGTGCCACTTTTAATTGCATATTTTTTAGTCATTTTTTGGCTTATACTATAGCAAGTAGGGTAATTATAATCGATAAATTCTTTCGCATATGTTGTTGTTAAAAGTTCATTTAAAATATAAACATTACTTTTATTTAAAACATTTTCGGCATTTTCTTTGTATTCGTATAAAACATTGCCTTCCATATCAGTAACTTTGCTGATAAAGTAAGGTTTTACTTTATAGCCTTCATTAGCTAATGTGGCATAAGCCTGCATCATTTCCATTAAGGTAAATTCTTCGGCTCCAAGAGCTAAAGAAGGAAGTTTACTAACGCTTTTAGAAATACCCACACGTTTTAAAATATCTGGAAGAGCATTTTCACCTAAAAACAAATGAGTTTTGACCGCATAAATGTTATCTGAATAAGCAATAGCAGCAGCCATGCTAATTGGCCCTTCAGCATATTTATCATTATAATTTTTTGGACTATAAGTTTTACCATTAGAGAAGGTAAATGTAGTCTTATCACTCGTAAAAGTTGAAGAGGCGGTAAAACCATTTTCTAAAGCAGAGTAATAAAGGAAAGGCTTTAAGGTCGATCCTACTTGCCGGCTTGCTTCCGTAGCCCGGTTATATTGACTTTTATTATAATCTCGTCCTCCAGTTAAAGCTAGAACTTTACCCGTACTTGGTTCCATAACAACCCCAGCTAGTTCAATGTTGTCATTATTTATATTTTTATCTGCGCTTTCTTCTAAAGTTTTTTGAGCATTCATATCTAAATTAGTATATATTTTAATCCCACCAGTATCTAAGAAAGAAGCTGGAATTCCATCGATTTCCTCAAGTTCATCCATAACCGCATCTTGATAATACATCATCATTTTTAATTCTTCTTCATCTTCTCCGGTTTTATAGGTGAGCTTTGTTTGATAAGCATTAATAGCTTCATCCTTGGTGATATAGCCATTTTTTACCATAGAATTTAAAACAATTCGTTGCCTTTCTTTAGCTTTTTCTTCATTAACTAAAGGAGAATAACTACTTGGATTTTTGGGTATTCCTGCCAGCATACTAGCTTCGGCTAAAGTAAGTTCATTCGCACTTTTATCAAAGTAATATTTACTAGCATTTTCAATACCAAAAATGCCTCCATAATTAATAGTGTTTAAATAACCTTCTAAGATTTCATCTTTGTCATAATGCGCCTCTAATCTAACGGTTAACCAGGCTTCTTTTATTTTTCTTTCCCAAGTTTTATCAAATTCTAAAAACAAATTTTTCGTATATTGCTGGGTAATAGTAGAAGCCCCTTGCGAATTATCACCATTTTGAATATTAATAAATAACGCTTTAATAATTCTTAAAAAGTCAAAACCATTATGTTTATAAAAATTTTTATCTTCGATTGATATAGTTGCCTTAACTGCATCATTTGAAATGTCTGTTAAATCAGCCCAGTCTTGACTCGCCGATCCAGTGTATAAAGCATTATCACTATCATATAAATAGTATCCATTAGCACCATCAATTGATAGCTTTGGCAGCATCTTCGCATATAGATATATTCCAAAGTAAGCAGTGATTAAAATGCCGACTATAATTAAAAAAATAAACAAAAATTTATGTTTTTTCATTTAATCACTCCCATTCTAACTTTATTATTCGAAAAAATTGGAAAATTATAAGTAAAAAAATTTACAAATATGATATAATTTTGTCATTGGAAGTGGTTAAATGAGTAAAATAAAAATAAAGCAGGTATTAAAAAGTTCTGAAGGGATTCATGAATATAATGGATTAGGTCTTTTTAAAGGGAATAAAATTACATACATTGATAATAATATAAAGACGAGCATTGTATTTGGGGATATTATTTCATTAATAAGAAAATCAGATTATCAAATAAATTTGAACTTTAAGTTAAATGAAACTTTAGATAGTTGCTATAAAAATCACTATGGAAATATTAACTTAAAGGTTAAAACAAAATATTTAAAAAAGACTGATAATTTTTTAGAGATCCATTATTCTTTAATGCATCAAGATAATAAAATTTCAGATTTTGAATTTATTTTAGAATATAGTATTGACACATAATAAAAATATGATACAATGTTTTAAGAATTAAGGAGGGAAACTATGAAGTTAAGTGACATGTCTAAAGAAGAACTTGAACAAATGTCATATGGACAGTTAACCGAGCAAATTTTAAAAGAAGGAAAGCCATTAAACACTTTAGAAATTTTTCATAAAATCTGTGAATTACTAGGCTTAAACGAAGAAACTTATACTGATAAAATTGGTGATTATTATACTTCTTTAGCAACAGATAAAACATTTATATTATTACCTGACGGTAAATGGGATTTGCAGACAAGACATCCGGCATCAGTAAGTCTTGATGATGAAGATATGGAAGATGAAGAAGAATTAGAAATAATAGAAGAAGAAAATGAAGAAATGGAAGAAATGGCTAGTGATATTGATGATATGGACGACACCGCTGATATTGATGATGAGCCAGACGATGATGATTTAACAATAATTCCTGAAGATGAATTAGATGACTAATTCTTTTTTTGTATTTTTATTTGCTAAAGTGTGTAAAATATAGTATAATTGAATACGATTAAAGGGTGATTAGATGAAAGAAAGGTTAGAAACAATTGAAAAAAGATATAATGAGCTTACCGAAGAATTAAGTTCTAATGAAGTATTAAGTGATATCAAAAAAACAATGGCATTATCAAAAGAACAAGCTTCTTTAAAAGATGCTTATGAGGCTTATCAAGAATATAAAAAATTAAATAATGATTTAAAAGATGCTCATGAGCTTATTCATGACAGTGAAATGGGCGATTTTGCCAAAGAAGAAGAAGAACGTTTAACGAAAGAAATAAAAGAACTAGAAGATAAAATTGAAATAATTTTACTGCCAAAAGATCCTAACGATGAAAAAAACGTTATTGTTGAAATTAGAGGTGCGGCTGGTGGTGATGAAGCTAATATTTTTGCTGGTGATTTGTACCGTATGTATAGTAAATATGCGGAAAGACAAGGCTGGCGTTTGGAAGTTTTATCGGAAGAGCATTCTGATATGGGAGGCTTTCCTCTTATCCAATTTATGGTTAAAGGTCAAAGTGTATATTCTAAACTTAAATACGAAAGTGGGGCTCATCGCGTTCAAAGAGTTCCTGTTACGGAAACTCAAGGTAGAGTTCATACTTAAACAGCGACAGTTTTAGTAATGCCGGAAGCTGAAGAAGTTGATGTCGAAATTAAACAAAGTGATCTTCGAATTGATGTTTTTAGAAGTACCGGTGCTGGTGGGCAATGTGTCAATACTACCGATAGTGCCGTAAGAATAACTCATATACCATCAGGTATTGTTGTGACTTGTCAAAATGAACGAAGCCAAATTCAAAATAAAGAAAAATGTATGCAGATGCTTAGAACTAGACTTTATGAAGAAGAACTAAGAAAACAAGAAGAAGAGTTAGGCAATGAGAGAAGAAGTAAAATTGGTACTGGTGACCGCAGTGAAAAAATAAGAACTTATAATTATCCACAAAATAGAGTTACTGATCATCGCATTGGTTTTACGACTAAAAACTTAGATAGAGTTATGGAAGGTCACTTAGATGATATTATTAATGCCTTAATTACTGAAGATCAAAATCGTAAACTTAAAGGTGAATAATGACTGATATAGAGTATTTGAAAAAATATTTACCTGAAGAAAAGTTAGAAGAAGGATTAGAAAAATTAAAACAACGAATTCCCGTTCAATATATTGTTGGTAATGTTAATTTTTATGGTTATGAGTTTAAAGTAAATGAAAATGTTTTAATTCCTAGGTTTGAAACGGAACTACTAGTATCTAAAACAATAGACTATATCAATAAATATTTTAATAAGAAAGTTAAGATTTTGGATATTGGAACTGGAAGTGGTGTAATTGCTATTACTTTAAGTAAAAAAATAGATTCTTTAGTTACGGCTAGTGATATATCAAAAGAAGCTTTGGAAGTTGCCAAAGAAAATGCCAAGAACAATAATGTTAATATAAATTTTATCCACAGTAATTTATTTAATAACATAGGTGAAAAGTATGATGTGATTATTAGTAATCCACCATATATTGCTTATGATGAAGTGATTGATGCAAAGGTTAAAAATAATGAACCACATTTAGCTTTATACGCGGAAAATAATGGCCTTTATTTCTATGAAGAAATATTAAGAGACGCTCATAATTATCTGAATGAAAAAAATATTTTAGCTTTTGAAATTGGGGAAACCCAAGGGGAATCTTTAATGAAAATAGCTGGCAAATATTTCCCTAAAGCTCTTATAAAGATAGAGAAAGATTTTCCTGGAAAAAATAGATTTTTATTTGTTATAAACGCTTAAAAGCGTTTTTAATTTTGACTAAACAAAGTAAATATGGTAATATAAGCATAGGAGGAAAACTTATGCAGGATAAAAAGGAATTGATTTTAAATAAGTGCCGGGATTTAATATATGAAGCTGCTTTTAATATGCCATATGATAAGGTAAATGCAATATATACTAATTATCGAATAGAGAAAAAAATAGATGATTTTTTAACTGATTTAATTGAAAGGGGAGAGTTTTTTTACGGAGATAATTTTACCAAGGATTTTGTAAATGAAAAAACTGATGAAGCAAGGCTTTGGCTTTTAAATGATGTAATGTATGGTAATGGTATTGATGTTGAAACTCAAAAAAAAGAACCTGTTATGAGCTCTAATAAAGAGGAAAAAAAAGAAATAATTCAAGAAGAAACTAAATCAGATAATAACGCGGATAAAGATACGCGAGATAATATAATATCTGGGGAAAACGGTAATTCAACTGAGAATATTGATATCGAAGAGCCTAAAGAAGAAATAACTTATGAAAAATTATTTGATAAATTAACTAAAGATTACGGTTGGCCAGAAGAGGCGGCTAATAAATTTATTTTAGATAAGGTTAAAGACGAAAATATAAAGAAACAAGCCGAAGCCGCTTTAATAACCAAGCCTTTAGAACCTGTGACTGAAGATAGCCTGGAGAGCGATACGACTAAAGCGTCTGAAATTGACGAACCAATGCCAGTACAAACAAAAGAACCTAAACCGGGTTTAATAGAAAAGTTTAAAGAAAAATGGAAAGATCCTAAGTTTAAAAGAAAAGTAATTATTGGCGGTATCGTAATTGCGGTAGCAGCTGTCGGCGCAATTGCTATAGCTATAAGTCCAGAATTGCAACAATTTTTAGGTGGTCTTGTAAATAATGTGACAAACTTTTTTACTGGTGATGAAGTTATGCCTGTGACTGAAGCTAATAATGTTGCCAGTGGTGTTGATGCCAGTGCGATAGATGTAAATAGTCTTGATACTAGTTCATGGAATATGGAAGGATTTAATGTTTATGATAGTGCTAGTGAAGCGGTTAACCAAATGAATCCAGAAGCAGCTAATCAATGGTTTTCTTCCGATATCCAAGGCTTATATGATACTAGTACTGGACAAATGTTAAACCTTTCACCAGAAGATTTACAAAACGCTGATTATATTAAAGATTTACTTAGTTCTAATGAGAATATTTCTGCCGTATTTGGTGATGGTGGAATAAATACTTTAAATGATGTTTCGGGATTTGTTAATGGTGATGATGTTGTTAATTTGATCGAACAGGGAAAGGTACGATAATATGCAAAATGAATTATTCAAAATTTTAGAATTTGGTGATGGTACTAAATGGTTTGTTATTGGTGTTACAAATTATAATAATGAAACCTATAAATATTTAATTAAAGTAAATAATGAAGAAACAGATTTTATAGACGAATTTTTATTAGTTAAATATTATATTAAAGATGGTAAAGAGTATATTGTTAAAGTAAAGGATTCCAAAATAAGCGAAACAGTAATGCTTAAAATAATGCCCGAAATAAAACCATTATTAAGTCATAAAAAAGAAATATTAGAAAAATTACAGGCTTAAGGCCTGTTTTCTATTGCTTAAAAATAAAATCTCTAGTATACTTGATATAGAAGGTGGGGGTTTAATGGACATTTTACAAGACAAAATATTAGAATACTTAAATAAAAATTCTAAGAAAATAGATTTTTGGACATTAAAGAAAAAATTAAAAATTAATGGTGAAAAAGAAGAAAATTTACTAAGGAATGCTTTACAAGCGTTAGAAGAACAAGGGAGAGTTTACTTAGATAAAAATGAATGTTATTGTATTTTTGATATTGATAAATTAGACAAAATCCAAGGTAAATTATTTATATCAAGAAAAGGTTACGGTTATGTAAATACCTATGATGAAAAACAGGGAAAGTTTAGTTATTTAATTCATCCAGAAAATTTAAATGGTGCTTTATCAGATGATATAGTTATAATAAGTGATTTTACAAAAATGAAAAGCAATTATATTTTAGCTAAAGTTGAAAAAATAGTTAAAAGAAATCATGACACAGTTGTTTTTGAATATCAAGGTAATGGTTTATTTACTCCGTATAATCAAAAAAGTAATTTAACATTTACTACTCAAGATGACACTAGTAGATTAGTATTTGGTGACCGTATTTTAGTTAAAGTTAATAAAGATAATTTAGGTGACAGTAAAACTCCTATATTTAAAGGTGAAATATTGTATTTAATTGGGCATAAAGATGATCCTAAAATAGATATTGAAACTATTGCTTATGATTATGGGTTTGTTACTAACTTTTCTGATGAGGTTTTAAAAGAATTAGAACAAATTCCAACAGAAGTAAAAGAAGAAGATCTGGAAGACCGCCGAGATTTAAGAGAAGAATTAATTTTTACTATTGATGGTGATGATACAAAAGATATTGATGATGCAATCAGTTTAAACAAAGAAAGTGATTATTATATCTTAAAAGTAAGCATTGCCGATGTAGCCCATTATGTAAAACCGGGAAGTGCTTTATTTGAAGCCGCTAAAGAAAGAGGTACTTCCGCTTATTTAGCCGATTCGGTACTACCAATGCTTCCGCATCAGCTTTCTAATGGTATTTGTTCATTAAATCCGGGTGTAGATCGTTTAGCTATAACTTGTGAAATGAAAATAGATGGTGAAGGAAAGGTAGTATCTTATGACTACTATAAAAGCGTTATAAATTCTAAAAAACAAATGACTTATAATGCTGTTAATAGTATTTTAGAAGAGGGAATAATTCCGGAGGATTATGAAGAGTTTACTGATAGTTTACAATTGATGGAAGAACTTTCTCGTTTGCTGGAAAAACAAAAAAAGGAAAGAGGCAGTATTGATTTTGCCTCTAGTGAAACTAAAATGACAATTGATGATAATGGTAAACCAATAAAAGTTGAGGCAAGAAAACAACGAACTGCCGAAAAAATCATTGAAAATTTTATGCTTGAAGCTAATGAGACAATTGCTACTAATTTCTTTTATATGAATGTTCCATTTGTTTATCGTATTCATGAAATGCCAAATGTAGAGAGACTTACTGAAGCGTTAGAATTTTTAAAAAGTAGTGGACTTATAGATGATAAAAAAATAAATAGATTACTAGCTAAAGTTAATAATAATGAGCTTCATTCCTATGATATTGCTGATATTCTTAGAAGATTAGAAAAGCAAAAGGGATATATTGCTTTTTCTAATATGCTTCTTCGTAGTATGAGTAAAGCTATTTACGCACCACATAATGAAGGACATTATGGTTTAGCTCTCGAAAATTATACGCATTTTACTTCGCCGATTAGAAGATTTCCTGACTTAATGGTTCATACTTTAATTAGAGAATATGAAACCTTTGAAAATATTGATTATATTGAAAAAGTACTTCCAGGTCTTTGTGAGCACGCTTCCTTCATGGAAAGAATGGCTGATGACGCTGAAAAGGCGGCTGATGAGCTTAAAATGGCTGAGTATATGCAGGACCATATTGGAGAAACATTTGAAGGCACAGTTATTGCCTGTACACGTTATGGTTTAGTTGTTCTTTTGGATAATTATATTAAGGGTCGCGTGGACTTTGAAGATATTTTAGATGGTAAATATTATTATGGGACAGAAAGTCATGAGTTAGTTAATGTAAACGACCATCATAAAAATTATAAAATTGGTGATCGTATACTTGTTAAAGTTAAAGAAGTGTCGGTTCCTTATCGGACAGTAAATTTTAAATCTAGTAAAGAAAATATTTTTGATTGTAAATCAAAAGTTAAAAGAAAACATATAATAAACGGATAAAATAATGATATTCGTTTTTTAATATTCAAATTATGATATAATAAAAAAAGGTGATAACATGGATGATAAATTACAACTATTATTAGATAAAATTGGTCTAGAAACAAATGAATTTCAAGGTGGAAAATTAGAAAAAATAATTTGCAATCAAAACAAAAATAAATATAATTTTTTGATTACTTTAAAGAAGCCATTACCATTAAATATTTATATTAAATTTAATGAACTTTTGAAAAAATGTTTTTTTAAGTTTACCGTCAGTAGTAATTTTACACTAGAAGATTACACTCTAGGGGATATTAATGATTATTATAAATATTTTTTAGAAAATTATAGTAAGGAAGCACCTCTTTTAAAGACCTTTTTAGATAGTCAGTTACAATTAGAAGAGAATGAGTTAACCGTTAATGTGGAAAATTTGGCTGAGCAAATGAAGTTTAATAGTATTTTAGAAGATTTACAAAACGATTTAAATAAGGCTGGATATTCTGTTAAAATAAAAATCAACATCGATGAAAGTAAAGCTATGGAAACGATAAAAGCCATTGAAGAAGATAAAAAGAAAGAAATACCAAAAGCCGAAGTAAAAGAAACTCCAATTATTATGGGGAGTGAAATAAAAGGTGTTATTACAGATATCAATAATATTAATTATGAAATAGATAATGTTACGGTGGAAGCTAAAGTATTTGGAAAAGACTTATTTGAATCATCTAAAAGTGATTTTAAAATCATTACATTAAAACTTTATGATGGTACAGATAGTATGTTTTGTAAAATATTTTGCCGGGGTGCTAAAGAATTTTCTCGTTATGATAAGCTCATTAAAGAAGGTAAGTATTATAAAATAAGAGGTTATAGTAAAAATGATAAATATTCTGGAGAAATTGTATTAAATGCCAGAGATATAAATACCTCTGACAAAAAAGATTTAGAACGAATGGATAATGCTGATGAAAAAAGAGTTGAACTTCATGCCCATACTAAAATGAGCCAAATGGACGGTGTGGCTGATGAAATAAAACTAGTGGAAACTGCCATGAAATGGGGACACAAAGCGATTGCCATTACCGATCATAATGGTTGTCAAGCGTTTCCGCATGTTTTTAATTTAGTGAAAAAATATAATAAAGGTAAAGCCGAAAATGAAAAGTTTAAAGCGTTGTATGGAACTGAACTTACTTTGATTGACGACTCTGTAGATATCGTTCTAAGAAGTACAGATCAAAAACTTTTAGATACGACTTACGTTGTTTTTGACTTTGAAACAACTGGTTTTAATGCTGGTGGTTCAGATTCTATTATTGAAGTAGGTGCGGTTAAAATATTTAATGGAGAAATTATAGATCGTTTTGATGAATTAATTAATCCAGGAAGACCATTGCCCGCTAAAATTACCGAAATAACGAATATTACTGATGAAATGTTAAAAGGTAAAGATAACGAAGAAACCGTTATCAAAAGATTTATCGAGTGGTATGGAGATTTACCAATGGTGGCGCATAATGCTAAATTTGATGTTTCTTTTTTAACAATGGCTTATCAAAAATATAATTTGGGTACATTTACAAATACAGTTATTGATACATTAGAACTTTCAAGAGCACTAGACACCGGTTATGCTAGACATAGTTTATCAGCGCTAGTAAAAAGATATGAAGTCCCGTGGGATGAAAATGCTCATCACCGTGCTGATTACGACGCTGAAGGAACGGCTTTAGTTTTTCATAAAATGTTAAAAAAATTAGAAAGTCGCAATTTTGAAACAATTAATGATTTATCTAAATTAGTTTCTAAGGATGAAATTCATAAATATGGTAATAGTTATCATGTGAATATATTGGTAAAAAATAAAGTTGGTTTGAAAAATTTATTTAAGCTAATTTCTCTTGCTAATACAAAATATTTATATAAAACCCCAAGAATTTTAAGAAGCGAAATTACAAAACATCGTGAAGGATTACTTATTGGTAGTGGTTGTTATGAAAGTGAAATATTCCGGCAAGCGCGTAGTAAATCAGAAGAAGAATTATCTAATTTAATAAATTTTTATGATTATGTTGAAGTGCAGCCTATAGATGTTTATAACCACTTATTACAAATGAATGATTTCGGTAGTAAGACTGAATTAATTGAAAATATTAAAAAAATTGTTAAGGTTACAGAAGATTCAGGTAAAATAATTGTGGCAACTGGTGATGTGCATCATATAAATCCTGAAGATAAAATTTATAGAGAAATCATTGTTAATCAAAAGGTACCCGGTGGTGGAAGACATCCATTAGCTAGAAAAAATATTAAAGAAATTCCTTTCCAACATTTTAGGACTACGGAAGAGATGCTAGATGACTTTAGTTTCTTAGGTGAAGAAAAAGCTAAAGAAATAGTTGTGACTAACACTAATAAAATAGCTGATATGATAGAAGAGGTCGAAGTAATCATTGATACTGGTGGGACACCGTTTGCTCCAAAAATCGATCATTGCTCGGAAACAACAACTGATATGGTTTATGATAAAGCTGAAGAAATTTATGGTAATCCGTTACCTTATCTTATCGAAGAACGTTTAGCTAGTGAACTTTATGGTGATGAACCTTTTAACTTAATAAAAGAAATTACTCCTAAAGATAATCTTAATGATGAAGAATATAATCAAATAATATATGCCAAATTGCATAAAGTAATGCGTAGTTATAAAGAGGGAGTTATTAGATTTTTTAAAGATAATATCAAAGATATTACAGATGAAGAAATAAATGATAAGCTAACTGGTATTATAGGGGCTAATTTCGATGTTATTTATTTAATTAGTCAAAAACTTGTTAAGAAATCTAATGATGATGGTTATTTAGTTGGATCAAGAGGTTCAGTTGGCTCTTCATTAGTTGCGACAATGATGGGAATTACAGAAGTTAATGCCCTGCCACCGCATTATGTTTGTCCAAAGTGTAAACATTCAATTTTTGAAATTAATGGAGAATCTTTAGGTAGCAGTTATGGTAGTGGATATGATCTTCCTGATTTTGATTGTCCAAAGTGTGGTACTAAAATGCACAAAGAAGGACAAGATATGCCATTTGCTACTTTCTTAGGTTTCCATGCCGACAAAGTACCAGATATTGATTTAAATTTTTCTGATTTAAATCAAGCAGCAGCTCATGAATACACTAAAGTATTATTTGGGGAAGATAATGTCTACAGGGCTGGAACCATTGGTACCGTTGCTGAAAAAACCGCCTATGGTTTTGTTAAAGGGTACTGTGAAGATAAAGGTCTCATGATGCGGTCAGCTGAAATCGAAAGACTAGCTATGGGATGTACTGGTGTTAAAAGAACAACAGGTCAGCACCCAGGGGGTATTGTTGTTATTCCTGGTTATATGGATGTTTTTGATTTTACCCCATTTCAATATCCGGCCGATGATGTGAATTCGGCTTGGCGAACAACACATTTTGATTATCATGCGATTGATGAAGATGTTCTTAAATTAGATATTTTAGGTCATTCTGGCCCAACTAAACTAAGGTTAGTTCAAGATCTCGCCAAGATGGATGTTACAAAAATACCTTTAGACGATAAAGAAACTATGAAAATATTTTTGTCACCAGAACCGTTAGGGGTAACTCCAGAACAAATTATGAATGATACCGGAACGCTTGGAATTCCAGAATTTGGCACTCCATTTACCTTACAGTTAGTTAAAGAAACTAAGCCAAAAACTTTTGCCGAACTTGTCAAAATATCAGGTCTTTCTCATGGGACTGATGTTTGGAATGGTAATGCTAAAGATTTAATTGATAACGGCATTGTTCCGTTTAGTGAAGTTATTGGCTGTCGTGATGATATTATGGTTTATTTAATGTATAATGGTCTAACACCATTAAAAGCTTTCAAAATTATGGAATTCGTTCGTAAAGGAAAAGCTAGTAAAGAGCCAGAACAATGGGCAGAATATGTTAAAGAAATGCGAGAGGCTGGCATTGAAGAGTGGTATATTAATTCATGTGCAAAAATAAAATATATGTTCCCAAAGGCCCATGCCGTTGCCTATGTTATTAACGCTTTTAGACTTGCTTATGTTAAAGTCCATATGCCAATCATTTATTATGCAGCTCAGTTTTCGGTAGAATATAGTGACTTTGATGTTGAAGCTATGATTAAAGGTTATGAGAGTGTTAAAGCCAGAATAATTGAGATTAATGAAAAAGGATATGACGCCTCTAATAAAGAAAGTTCTATTTTAGAATGTTTAAAAGTAGCTTTAGAAATGCTTGCTCGTGGTTATTCTTTTAAACCAATTGATTTATATAAGAGTCATTATTCTGACTTTGTCATTGATGAAGATGAAAAATCTTTAATTCCACCATTTAGAGCTATTGATGGTCTCGGCGATGTTGTAGCGAAAAAAATTGTGGAAGAAAGAGAGAAAGGAACTTATTTAAGTATTGAAGATCTACAAAAACGAGCTAAATTATCAACTACTTTAACCCAAAAATTGAGAGCTATGGGGATATTAGATGGTATGGATGAATCTAGCCAGTTATCATTATTTTAACTTCGTAGAAATACGAAGTTTTTCTATATTTAATAATATCGTGTTATAATAAATTTACATATAATAAAAAAGGTGAGGATAATGAATAAAATAACAAAAGTAATGCTTACAAGTTTTTTTACTAATATATTTTTATCGTTAATTAAAATAATTACAGGTCTGCTCGGTCATGCGGGAGCACTAGTAGCTGATGGCTTTCATTCCTTAAGTGATACTATTACTGATATTTTTGCAATAATTGGCAGTAAAATTTCTAATAAACCAGCTGATAAGGAACATCCTTTAGGTCATGGAAAAGCTGAATATGTTACTTGTGTATTTATTGGGCTAATTATATTGTTTATGGGATGTTTTATTATCTATAATAGTTTGTTTGACGATAGAACTATTCCTAGTATGTTTGTCGCGACAGTAACTTTAATAACAATATTTTTAAAACTACTGCTTAGTAAATTTTTACTTTATAAAGGAAAGGTATATCAAAGTTCTATTTTAACTGCTTCAGGTAAAGAAAGTTTTAGCGATGTTTTAAGTTCCTTTATTGTTTTAGTTTCTGTTTTACTTGCGCAATTTGCTGATAAATATTCTATATTTATGTATGCCGATGCAGTAGCGATGTTTATTGTTGGCCTTTTGATTTTAAAAATAGCTTATGGTGTTTTAAATGAAAGTATTAGTAATCTTTTAGATGAGCAAGTAACAGATACTGAGTATATCAATAAAATACAAAGTATTATTAATAAACATGAGGAAGTAAAAAATATTGATAGACTTATCATAATTAAAGAAGGCCCATTTTATAAAATTGATATCGAAGTTAGTATGGATAAAAATATGAAGTTAAGTCAGTCGCATAATATTGTGGAAAACATCGAAACCGAAATAAAAAATTTTGATAATAAAATAAAGTATATAATTATTCACACTAATCCTTATGAAAAAACTATTTATTAGTTTTTTTATTTTTTATAAAAATAAAAAGGGATTTTCTTTTTTATGTCGTAAGATATATTATAGAGGGATAAACTTTGAAGTGCCTGCCGCTCGTTTTCAGGGGGGTTTGAACTTTTCAGAAAGCGGAAGGAGTGATGATTATGAATAGAAAACGTACAGAACATTTATTACAACTCATGATTATCATATTATTTTTAATTCTCCTAATTAAGGTAGTTTAATAATAAAAAAGCACTTGTTACTTAAGTAACCGGTGCTTACCAAACAACTGGTGGGCATTTGCAAAGCAAGTCCCTCCATAGTTAGAATATACCATATTTTATATAAACATGCAACAAATATAAATGATTTTAAAATAATTCTCAGGTTTTATATGATAGTATGTTATAATATTTTTAGGTGATAAAATGAATAAAATAATTTTAGTTGATGGTAATAATTTAATGTTTAGAAGTTATTATGCTACTGCCTATAACGGTAATTTTATGAACAATAGTAATGGTTTTCCAACTAATGCTTTATTTGGCTTTACTAATATGATGAATAAAATAATAAAAGA
>CALVRP010000029.1 GCA_944358665.1 uncultured Bacilli bacterium | reverse complement strand
CACAAAGCTAGTAATAGTTGTATAAATATAAGAGTATTCACTGGTCATAACTGGGCCTAGTAATCTATTGATTGAAATCGCCGTAAAAATCGTAATAATCGTTGGAAATACCAAAGGTAATAAAAAGTTAAATGAAGTTTGTTTAAAAACTGTTTTATTAATATCATGATTACTAACTCCAATTTTTCTTAAAACTTGATAACGAAATTTATATTTCGCACTATCACTTAAAGTTTGAATCGCAATAATAGTTCCAACAACGGCCGTGAAAATAAAGGCTAAATAAATTAAAGAGAAAGAAAACATTGTTAAAGCACTTCTATTTTGTGCTAGAAAATCACCGCGAACTTTTAAAGCATCTATTTCATAATAATAAGTTTCTCCTTCATATTCACCTTCTAATACTAATTTTCCAACATCTTCACTTATTTGATAATAAAAATCTTCAGTTGTCTCTTCCTTAGTATTAATCGCTACTATCGTATTTAAAATTTTCATTCCATCGGCTACCTCATCTGGAATAATTATAAAGTAAGAGCTTCCCGTTCCCCAACCAGTAACAAAATCTTTTGTTGTAAAATCTTTAGCATTTAATGTATAACCATTTATTGTTACTTGTGGATTATTGTTAACAGCTTTTGTTAATTGTTTTCTTAAGTCTTGATTACCATGAATATAGTATTCATCATTTTTTAAATTAACTTGCTCTCTTCCTAACATTTTTAAAAGTTTATTATAATCGCTTTCTCTTATATAAGCATCAAACCTTATATACCCAGTAACTCCCAAATCATCTATTTCATTATATATTTTAGTACTTCTTTCGGTATAAACATTATATTTAAGTTCATCTTCTACCGTATAATGATCATTTATATAAGCTAGATAGTCATCTAATTTATCACGAAAATCCATTGGACCCGTTGCCCCATCACTAACTTCCGAATAAACATTGTCAATAATAATATCGTAAGGAACACTACTATCTATTTGATGCTGGAAAGCATCTTTCATCATAAAAGATACATTAGAAGTAATTAAAGTAAGTGTTATTAACAATGATAAAGTTCCCATCGTCATACCCATTGTTTTTACCTTAGAATAAAGATTACGAAAAACAAACAAATTATCTTTTTGATATTTTATCTTTTTATTTTTTAAAACAATAGCTAAAATAAAATCTGTAATTGTAAATGTTAAACCATATATACTTACTAAAAGTAATATAAAAGCTACTAATAAATAAATCATCATTCTTGGTGTATCTGAGTTCTTAAATGCATAATCACAAACAAATAAACCAGCTATACCTAAAATAAGAAAAACAACAAATAAAATGTTTTTAAGTTTACGATGTTTAAACATTCTTTTTTCATTAGTCTTATCTAAGTAAAGTAAATTATATATTCTCATTTTTTTAATTCGACGATAGCTACGGAAAAGTGCAAACAAATAAATAATTAAAAAATATACACCGGATAATATTATCGCCATATTATTTACATTAAACTTTATTTGATAAGGTAATTCAAAAATATTCATAATAATTGCTGATAAAAAATTACTTAAAACAATACCAATAAAGAATGAACAAATAAAGGCAAATAAACCTAATAGTAAATTTTCTAAAAGAAACATTTTGGCAATATCTTTTTTTTCAATTCCAAGTAACATATACATACCAAATTCTTTACTACGTTTAGCAAACATAAAGCGCATTGTATAGTTAATAAGCCAACCAATAACAAAAATTATAATAAGACTGACAAAAACAATCGCATATTTAAAGTTTACCATAATCGCGGAAAGCGCTTGTATGTCTTTTGAAAAAGCAATAAAGTTAAAAGCAAATACTAAAGAAAAGGCAATTGTTACCGTAATAATATAAATTAAATAATCTTTAAAGCTTTTTTTAACATTCAAAAATGCTAATTTAACGGGCATTTTGAACATCTCCTCCTAGTAATGTTAAAACATCGAGTATTTCATTAAAAAATTCTTTGCGGCTTTTATCACCTTTAACTATTTCATTGAATATTTTTCCATCTTTTAAAAACAAAATGCGCCCACAGAAACTAGCACTAAAAGCATCATGGGTAACCATCAAAATAGTAGCATTTAAATTTTCGTTCATTTCATCCATGGTCTCTAATAACATTCTACTACTTTTGGAATCCAAAGCTCCTGTTGGTTCATCGGCTAAAATCAACTTCGGATTATTTATTAAAGCTCTCGCACAAGCACACCTTTGCTTTTGTCCGCCAGATACTTCATAAGGATATTTTTTTAAAATTCCTTCAATCCCTAGTTTTTTAGCAATATCTTTTATTCTTTTATCTACTTCATGATAATCTTGTTTATTAATGATTAACGATAAAGCAATATTTTCCTCTATTGTTAAAGTATCTAACAAATTAAAGTCTTGGAAAATAAAACCAAGATTTTCTCTTCTAAATTTAGCAGTTTCTTTTTCTTTTAAATTAATAATATTTTTATTATCAATTAATATATTACCACTTGTTACATCATCTATCGTTGAAATACAATTTAACAAGGTTGTTTTTCCACTACCACTAGCTCCCATAATAGCTACAAATTCTCCCTTTTCAACACTAAATGATAAATCATTAATCGCTTTCGTAATATTATTTTTATTTCCATAAATTTTCTTTAAATTTTTTATTTCTAATATCTTTTCCATATTCATTTCCTTTCTTTAAGCAATAACTGAAAACAAAAAATAAAATACACAAACAATAACTACTATAGGTAATACTATCATACTGAGAATTGTTAAAAGAAAATTTCCTATTTTTTTAAACATATTTTTTATTTTCATATACATCTTCCTTGCTAATTCAATTATAGCAAAATTAAAAGGCTTATTTTCTTACAGTTTTGTAAGAAAAAAGACATATTAGAAATATATCTTTATAAATAGTAATCATTAATTTTTCTTTGCGTTACACCGATTTCTATCATTTTGCTGACGTCAGCAAAATGATAAAACATATTGATATTACTGAGTTTATAATCTAATCCAGTCTTATTAATACCTTTTTAAAGTTCTCCACAATAATGTATTTATTTATTAAAAAACTTCTTTATATCAACCTCTAATACATCAGCTATTCTACCTAAAGTAGCTAAACTAAAAGATTTTCTTCTCTTTAAAGATTCTATTTCCGCAATATAATCAACTGAAAGTTCACATTCATCCGCTAGCTTTTGCTGTGTATACTTTTTTTCTTTACGATATTTTCTTATATTCACTCTTACAATATCATAATAATAGTCATCATTATGTTTTAGGGCCATAAGTACTACCTCCAAATATATTTTCTCATTTTTAAAAAAATATTTTTATGGGTAAATTTTTTTATTATAAAATCATACAATTTAATGAGGTGTTGTATGAATATAATTGATAAAAAGTTTAATAATTTATCAAAAGAAATTAAAAATAAAAGTTTAGAAGAAATTTATGATGAAATTAGAAATTATTATTTAAATATTTCTTCCGAAATTCAAAATTCATTAGAAAATTTTTTAAATAATTTTGGTTATTGGGGAACATTGAAAAAAGAAGAAGGCATCTATGAAGAATTATATAATAGAGCTGCTTCTTTAAAAAATCATATAGATGATTATATATGGCTTTATAATAAACTAGAAGATTATCGCTCAAAGAATATATTATTTGCAATATTAAATAATTGGTATAAATTTGATTTTACTAGTTTAAATACGGTAAGAGAAGAGAATTATGATCACTATTTTGATTTAGATATTATAAAATGTGATGAAAATGAAGTTTTTGTTGATGTTGGCGCTTACACGGGAGATACAATTTTAGATTATTTTAAAAACTATGGAGTAAATAATTATAAAAATATTTATTGTTATGAAATAACTGATAATACTTTTGATATATTAAAAAATAATTTAAAAGGCTTTTCTAATATAAACTTTATTAAAAAAGCAATTTCCGATAAAAAAGAAACTTTATATTTAAATGAAAGTCATATTGACGCTTCCGCTAATAATGTTATCGAAGAAGAAACTAATAATAAAATTGAAACAACAACTATTGATGATAGTATTAAAGAAAAAATAACCTTACTTAAAATGGATATTGAAGGCTACGAACAAAAAGCTTTACTAGGCGCAGAACAACATATTAAAAATGAACATCCAAAACTTTTAATTTCTGTTTATCATAATCATGAAGATTTATGGAAAATCCCAATGATGATTAAAAATATGGATGATAATTATAAATTATATTTAAGATATTATGGTAATAATGTTTTTCCAACCGAAATAGTTTTAATGGCCATTTAAAAATCGATACTACTTTGTATCGATTTTCTTATTATTTATATATTTATAATTTAAATTATTTTTATTAGAAACAACACTGTCGCCTAGTTTTTCTTCTAAATTATCTCTTGCGGTTTTAGCTACTTCTCCGCCCATTTTAGCTACTTTTTTATTTTGTTTTAAACCATATGGTTTATGTTTTTTCGCAATTTCTCTAGTAGCAGTCTCCCCTAAATCAGTTAATACTACTTCAATATCAGTCATATTATCTCTTAAAGATTCTTTTCTTATGCCTTTAAATTCTTTATATTCATTTGCTTTCATTCCTGACCAAGCCTTATATATTTCATTGGTTAAAATTCCATATTCATAGTTTTCAGTTATGCCTCCCTCTTTCCAAACATCAGTTAATTTATTTCTATTTAAAATACCTTTTAATCTAGCTTCAATCCACTCATCAGTGTAGCCTCTTTTGCGGTAATAACTTATCGCTCTCTTAATGGCGATCTCAGGATCAAAGACTTCATTTATTCTTTCATCGCCAAGATTAGCTAGCCACATTTTAAACGGCTCTGCTTTAGGACTAGGAACTGATTCAATAAGTCTTAAAATACCTTTGGTATCTAAAGTATCAGTTTTTCTTGATTTTCCATCTTTGGCAATCATTTTTAACTGCACGATATTTTCGTGCAGTTGGCTACCTTCTTGTTTTAACTTTCTTTTTAAATCACTCCAATAATTTCTCGGAATATTACTATCCGTTAAAACACGAATAACATCAACTACGCTAAAATAATAATCTTCTTTTTCACTATCCCATACACTTCTTATTTCATTTCCTTCAAAAAGATTAGTAATTGTTTCTAACTTTTGCTCATTCATTTTATCTCCCCCTTCAGTATCTAAATTATACCGTAGCAAACATATGTTTGTCAATATAAAAACAAAAAAACTTGATAAAAATCAAGCTTTATTTGGATCAACTAATATTTTAATAGCATCATCAGTACCACTAGTAAGTCTTTCGTAAGCTTTTTGTACTTCTTCAAGACTAACTATATCATCCACAAATTTCATAACTTCTATTTGCCCATCGGCAATTAAATCAATACAGGTTTGAAACTCTTCTTTTGTATACGCAATTGCGCCTTTTACCGTAAGTTCTCTAGTTACTGATAATACTGTTGGAATACTAATAGCTCCAGTAGCGACACCAACTAAAACAACAGTACCACCTGGTTTTACATTTATCAATGCACTAGTAACCGCTTTATCATTACCACAACATTCAATAACAACATCATAGCCTTCTTTAGTATCTTCAAGAACTTCCTTAATCATATTTTCATCAGTAGCATCATAATACTTATCAGCAACATTCAAAGTAATTGCTTTTTTAGCTCTAGCCATATTTGTTTCACTAACAGCAACCTGGCTAGCACCTTCTTTTTTTGCAAACATTGCCGAAACTAAACCAATTATTCCACCACCAATTACTAAAACTTTTTGACCAATTTTAATATCAGCTAAATGTACGGCATGAAGACCAACTGCCGTAGGCTCTACCATTGCAGCTTCTTCATCTGAAACATTATCTGGAACTTTTAAGACCATATCTGGCCTAATACTTGTTTTTGGCGCTAAAGCTCCAGGATTTATTAGTGATAAACCTAAAGCATTATTCCAAGTATCTTTACAATACTGAGGATTACCCGTTTCACAAGCTGAACAGTTTCCACATGGTGAAATTGGTAGAGCAGTTACTCTATCACCTACTTTTAAATCTTCACGAGAACCAGGGTCAGTAACAACTCCACAAAATTCATGACCCATAACTAAGCCTTTAGGTTCTCCTAAAGTCCAATTATGAATATCAGAGCCACATATGCCAGCTTTTTTAACATCGACAACCACCATGCCATCTTTACTTATTGGTTCTGGTGTTTCTAATATTTCAAATTCTTTTTTACCTTTTAAACTAACACACTTCAAATTATTACCTCCTATTAATCACATTGTAACACACTTTCAATTTAATAGTTTAAAAGTCCACTATTTTTTTACTTTTTATTATTTTAAAATGTCAAAAAACGTTTAAAAAAACTAGCAAATAATTTGCTAGAAATATATATTAATCTTCAGGTGAAGTTTATTACCTCTGGCAGGGGAAGCAGGACTTGAACCCACGACATTCGGTT
>CALVRP010000028.1 GCA_944358665.1 uncultured Bacilli bacterium | reverse complement strand
TATAATTATTTGATATAATATTCATATGGAAGACCTCCTTAAGTGTTTTTGTCAATTACATTTTAACAAAAGGTCTTCCTTTTTGTATACCTAATCCCAAAACTATTTTACACTATCAATTGTTAAGTATATTTGACAATTTAAAAAAAATTGATATAATATGCTGAGTGCTTTTATGAAAGGGGAAATAATATGGAAAATATAATACTTAAAGAAAATAAAAAAAATATATATTCAGGCAGTAGAAGCGACGATAGTATTGAATTAGAAGATAATTTATCAATAAAAGATGTTAAAGAATTAAGAGAATTACGATTAATGCTTAAGGAAATCATTAGCCGTTTAGATTCAAATGTTTTAGATGGATTAGTAAATGAGCTAAAGAAGGCCTCAATGCCAGAAGAGTTTGCTGGAATTTTAAAAAGTATTAAATATAGAGAAATATATGACAGAGATTTTAAAAAGGTTTCTATGATGTATAAAATGTTATCTGGAAGATTGAGTTTGCCAGCATCTTTAGTTGTAGTAAAAGAAGTTTTGTATCATTATTTTTCGAGAAGATTATTATTTTTTAAAGATGAAATTAAAGGATTAGAAATGATGAATATTGAGGAATTATATGATTCAATTTTGAAATATATTAAAGAAGAATTTGAACAATCGGCTAAAGCAAATGGTGTTTATGATTTGTCATTAAAGGCTATTTCACAAGCAACCGAAGATACATTTAAAAATAGTCAAGATCATTTGTGTTTTGATTGTAAAAATGCTTGGCCGACGAAATGTGAAAAGGTTGCTCATTTAAAGAAAAAACATATTGATGAATATGATTTTATCGATAGAGGATATCAAGTAATCGATGAAAATGGTGAAGTTAGTGAATTTATAGTAACTAAATGTGCGAACTTTAAAGGTACTTCTAAAGTGAAAAAATATAAGCTATAAAATTTAAATTTGACAAAGAAAAATAAATATGGTAGGATAGGCCTTAATCAGGAGGGGATTATATGGAAAAAATTATTTTAACACAAACACAAGTTGATGAGCTTAAGGCAAAATCATATGCTTTAAGTGAAAAAATTAGTAGATTACAAGATTGTTTAATTACAGAAAGTGAAAAAAGAACTTCTGCGGATAAAAACAATTATGGTGACACAAATATTGATGAAGTAAACGACATGGTAAGAACTGTTCGTGAAAAAGCTGGTTATGATGATATTTTGACTGATTATGAATTAGCTGAACCTAGTTATGGTAAAGTTGGTATTGGTAGTTTAGTTAGTTACATAATTTTAGAAAATGAAGGTATTAGTGAAAGGTTAATTGGCCAAGAAAAAACAATTATGATTGTTCAAAAAAATTATTCTAATGCTAGACCTAAAGATTTTGCCTATGTTTCATTAGATACAGAAGCAGGTAGAGCTTTTTTTGGAACTAAAACTGGTGATGTGGTAAGTTATACAACTGAAAATGATAAAACTTTTAAAACACTTGTAACTAGTGTTGATAATGAATATAGTATGCAATCACAAGTTGCGAAAGCAAGAACTAGATAAACTGAATTATTTCAGTTTTTTTGTGCTTTTTTTAGGGACCATCATATAATAAAGTGGTGAAGTATAATGAAAAAAGTTGGTATTTTAATGAGTAAGACAGTTACGCAAATGGGAAATGATGGCTTTATTTTGTATAAAACAATAAATGATTATTTACTTAAAAATAGTATTATTAGTTTAGGTTTTACTCCCCCAGTTATTGATGGTAAATTAGATTATCAAATACTTAAGAAAATGTTAAAAACATTTGATGGTGTCATTTTAGAGGGTGGCGATGATTTTGATAAATTTGATTTAGAAGTTACTAAGTATTTATATGATAACGATATTCCATGCCTTGGTATTTGTTTAGGAATGCAAATGATGGGATGTTTATTTAAAGGTGATATGGTTGATGTAGAAGGGCATATGAGTAAAGATAATTATGTACATTTTATTTATTTAAATAAAAATAGTAAGCTCTATAAAATAATTAAAAAAAGAAAAATATTTGTTAATAGTCGGCATAAAAGTGCGGTTGTAAAAACAGATTTAAAAGTTAATGCTTATAGTGATGTTATTGAAGCTGTAAGTGATGATAATAAAAAATTTTTTGTCGGTGTGCAGTGGCATCCAGAAAGTTTAACTGATGTAAATTCTTATAAACTTTTTAAAGCGTTTTTTGAAGCATTGAAAAAAAATTAATTTTCATATATAATTTACTTTGGTGAGACAAATGAAAATAAAATATGAATTAATTAGTCAAGATAAAAAAGCTCGAAGAGGGCTTCTACATACTAATCATGGAACCGTTGAGACCCCGATGTTTATGCCCGTCGGTACTTTGGCAAATGTTAAAATGTTGACGCCGGAAGAAATAAAAGAAGTCGGTAGTGGTGTTATTTTGTCGAATACTTATCATTTATGGCTAAGGCCTGATGAAGATGTTGTCGCAAAAGCGGGCGGACTTCATAAATTTATGAATTATGATGGTCCGATACTTACCGATAGTGGTGGATTTCAAGTTTTTTCATTAGCAAAAAACAAAAAGAAAGATATTACCGAAGAAGGTGTGCATTTTAAAAGCCATATTGATGGTAAATCTTTGTTTTTAACACCGGAGTTATCAATGGAAATTCAAAATAAATTAGATAGTGATATTGCTATGAGTTTTGATGAATGTATTCCGTATCCAGCTACATACGAATATACAAAAGAAAGTACGGAAAGAACGTTAAGGTGGGCTAAAAGAGGAAAAGATTCTTTTAATAATCCTAATCAATCTTTATTTGGTATTGTTCAAGGTGGAGCTTATCCAAAACTCAGAAAATATAGCGCTGAAAAAACAGTAGAGATGGATTTTGATGGTTACTCTATTGGTGGAACTAGTGTTGGTGAAGATAAAAAAACAATGTATGAAATGGTGGATAATGCAATTAAATATTTACCTGAAGATAAACCACGTTATTTAATGGGAGTTGGGGAACCGGAAGATTTACTTGAAGGTGTTGAAAGAGGTGTCGATATGTTTGATTGTGTTTTGCCGACAAGACTGGCAAGACATGCGAACGCTTTCACACCTTATGGAAAAATTAATTTAAAAAATGCCAAATATAAGGAGGATTTTACTCCAATATCTGACACTTGTGATTGTTATACATGTAAGCATTATACAAAAGCTTATTTGAGACATTTATTTGTCGCTAAAGAAGGACTTGGCGGTAGACTTCTTTCGATACATAATATCCGTTTTTTGATTAAAATGACGGAAGATATGCGCAATGCGATTAGTGAAGGAAATTTTATAGAATATAAAGAGCAGTTTTTAGAAAAATATAAAAACTAGCTCTTTTTTAGATTTATTCCTATCATGCTACCAAAAATACAACTTATGATTAAAATAAGATAAAAAATTATATCTTTTAAATTTATTCCTTCCCCTAATATAAGGTTTATTATTAAAAGGAGAATACTAAATAAAAGACCTAATTTAAGTCC
>CALVRP010000027.1 GCA_944358665.1 uncultured Bacilli bacterium | reverse complement strand
CCCTCTCCTGCTTTTTGGTAGAAAACAGGCCTTATTCTAGCATATATAAAAAACATTGTCAAATTTTGGCATATTCTTAAATATTTTCTTCCAGAATATGCTTATACATATTATATGCAAGTGCTTTATTTATATACAAAAAAAGTGGACTAATCCACATTTTGAAGTTCAAAAATATATATTGTTTGCAGAGTATCACTATCTTTGGTACAAGTAACTAAAGTTAAAGTTTGTTTATTTTTATTACGATAAATAGTAACATCACCATCTTTATTTTCGTTATAAATATTGACTATTTTATATTCGTATTTATGATTTTTATAAGTAATATAGGCAGTATCACCTTCTACCAATTGGTATAAATTTTTAAAGAAACCAATATAACTACTACCAGAATGGGCAACTAAAATAACATTCCCCTTCTTTTCGTCAGGATAGTTAGAGGGCTCTAAAAGAGTTACATTATAACTTATATTGTTATATTGATTATTTTTATCATAAAATCCTCTATTTAAATTTATTTTAGGAATATCAAGGATACCTAAATATTCACCAGTATCATAAGCTGGATTAGGTTCTTCTGGCTCCACTGCTTCTTCATCAATATTTTGGGGGGTATTATCTTCGGTTTCTCCATCTTTTTCTGATAAAAGAGAAATGCTAACTCTTTCATATGCCGCTTCTTTTTTACCCGCTAAATAATTATAAGAAAGTAATAAAATACCGCATAAAATAATTAAAACACCAATTGTTACGATCATTTTTGTACTAAGTTTTTTCATTTCTTTCACCTTGTAATAAGTATATCAAAAAAAAAATATTCTTACAACAATATTTTTTAGCACTCTCTATTGACAAGTGCTAAAAAAGTGATATAATGATAATTAGGGATTTTCCCATTTAATAGAAAGGAGGCTATAATATGCCAAACGGATATGAAGAAAATTTACAAAATGTTTTAGAAAAATATGGACGTGATATTACAGCTGGTGTTAAAGATAACAAAGTAGATCCCGTAATTGGTAGAGATGATGAAATTCGAAGTTTAACGAGAATTTTATCAAGAAAAACCAAAAACAACCCTGTTTTAATTGGTGAACCAGGAGTTGGTAAAACCGCTATTGTTGAGGGGCTTGCTGGGAGAATCGTTAAGGGCGACGTGCCAAGTAGCTTAAAAAATAAAAGAATTTGGGAACTAGATATGGGCTCTTTAATTGCTGGAGCTAAATACCGCGGTGAATTTGAAGATAGATTAAAAGCAGTTCTTAAAGAAGTTAAAGATTCTGAAGGCGAAATCATTATGTTTATTGATGAAATTCATATGATTGTTGGTGCCGGGGCTTTAGAAGGGGCGATGGATGCTGGTAATATGTTAAAACCAATGCTTGCCCGTGGTGAAATTCATTGTATTGGAGCCACGACTTTAAATGAATATCGTAAGTATATTGAAAAAGATGGAGCTCTAGAACGTAGATTTCAAAAGGTTTTGGTTAAAGAACCAACAGTTACCGATACTATTACTATTTTAAGAGGTTTAAAATCAAGATTTGAAGTTTATCATGGGGTTACCATTAAAGATAAAGCTTTAGTGGCAGCGGCTACTTTATCAGACAGATACATTACTGATAGATTTTTACCAGATAAAGCTATTGACCTTGTTGATGAAGCTTGTGCGACTATTAAAACGCAGCTAGAGTCAGTACCAGTTAACTTAGATAATTTAACTAGAAAAATTATGAATTTAGAAGTTGAGAGGGAAGCTTTAAAAAAAGAAAAAGATGAACTTTCAAAGAGTAGACTTGCAGAAATTGACAATAAACTAGAAGGACTTAAAGCTAGAGAAAGTCGCCTTAGAGAGTCTTGGGAAAATGAAAAACAAATAAATAATGAAATCAACCATAAAAAAGAAGAGATTGAAAGCGCTAATCATAATCTAGAACTAGCTGAAAACTCTTATGATTTAGAAACAGCAGCTAGACTTCGTCATGGGGTTATCCCAAAACTTGAAAAAGAATTAGAAGAACTTAAGAAAAATAATAAAAATTCTATTTTAAGTGATGTTGTTGATGATGAATCAATTGCTAAAATTATTTCTAAATGGACTAATGTGCCAATTAGTAAACTTGTTGGTAGTGAAAAAGAAAAACTATTACACCTTGAAGATAATTTAGCAAAAAGAGTAAAAGGACAAGATGAAGCCCTACATTTAGTAAGTGATGCGATTAAAAGAGCTCGTGCTGGTATTAAAGATCCAAATAGGCCAATTGGTTCATTTATCTTTTTAGGACCTACTGGCGTTGGAAAAACTGAAGTTGCTAAAAGCCTTGCTTATGAATTATTTGATGATGAAAGACACATGGTTAGAATTGATATGAGTGAATATATGGAACCTCATTCAGTTGCTAGATTAATTGGATCTCCTCCAGGATATGTTGGATATGATGACGGTGGACAGCTTACTGAAGCCGTTAGAAGAAATCCTTATAGTATTGTTTTATTTGATGAAATTGAGAAAGCTCATAAAGATGTTTTTAATATCTTATTACAAATATTAGATGATGGACGAATTACCGACTCACAAGGCCGAACGGTTGATTTTAAAAATACTATTATTATTATGACTTCTAATTTAGGTAGTGAATATATTTTAGAAGGCCTCGATAATAGTGAAAGTATG
>CALVRP010000026.1 GCA_944358665.1 uncultured Bacilli bacterium | reverse complement strand
CTTGGAGGTTGATCTTTGGTTAGATTAGTTACAATTAGATAATCCGGTTTTATTTCTTCAAAGATTTCTTTTGTATATCGTTCATCTACTTCTAATATTAAAATATCTTTTTTGATATTTCCAAGTAGATTACTGTTTTTAACACAGGCTGTGGTAACTCCATATTTTAAATTGGAACCAGCATCATTAAAACAAATGCTATAGTTATTATCCTTTAGAACATCAGCGATTAATTTGGCAGTACTTCCCTTTCCACTCGATCCCGTAACGATTAATTTAATTCGGGGATATTTTAATTTTTTTAATATTTTTTTATCCACTTTTAAGGCTAATTTTCCAGGTAGAGAACTACCGCGATGTAGGATTTTTCCAGCGATTAAAGTTAATTTTCCGATTAAAATACTTAGATATTTCATTTTTGCACCTACTTTTTCTATATCACTATTTTATCATTTTTTACTTTGTTTTTAAATAATATTTTTTTATTAAAAGAAAAAACTGGTTTGCCCAGTTTATATCATGCCTGTTTATTATTTTCTGTTTCTATTTTTCGTGAAATTATAGGCATCGCGACACATGTCTTTTCGTGTTTTTTCTGATGACCAATCTAGTTCCTTTTTTTCTAGCTATGGATCTGTATAATATTCATCAATATCTCCTGGTCGTCTTTCGGCAATTTTGTAAGGAATTTTTACATTATTAGCCTTTTCAAAAGCATGAACCATATCTAAAACACTATAACCGATACCTGTTCCTAAATTATATATTAATAGCCCATGATCTATATTGTTTAATTTTTCAATACCATTTATATGAGCCCTTGCTAGATCCATAATGTGGATATAATCTCTTACTCCTGTACCGTCTTTGGTATTATAATCATTACCAAAGACACTTAGTTCTTTTAATTCGCCAGTTGCAACCATAGATATATATGGCATTAAATTAGCAGGAATTCCGTTTGGTTCTTCACCTATTATTCCTGATGGATGAGCTCCAACCGGATTAAAATATCTAAATATTAATATTTTCCATGAATTATCGGATGTATATAAATCTTTTAAAATCCCTTCTACATATAATTTACTTGTACCATAGGGATTGGTAGTTCCTCCCGTTTTCGCTTTCTCAGTTAGTGGAATAAATTCCGGGGTGCCATATACTGTTGCCGTACTACTAAAAATAATTGATTTTACTTGATATTTCATCATTGTTTTTAATAAAGTTAAAACACTACTTACATTGTTAATATAATAATCAATTGGTTTGGCAACACTTTCTCCTACTGCTTTGTAGGCTGCAAAATCAATTACAATATCTATCGTGTTTTCATCAAATATTTTATTTAAAATATTACTATCTAAAACATCTCCTTCATAAAATTTAATTGATTTGCCAGTGAGCTCTTTTATTTTTTCTAATACATCCTTCTTACTATTACTAAAGTTGTCTAACCCTATTATTTCATAGCCAGCATTTAATAATTCAACACATGTATGGCTGCCTATATATCCTGTGCAACCAGTGACAAATACTCTTTGCATAACTTCCTCCATTTTCTTAATTTTAGTATAGCATAGATTTTCTTTTCTTTCAATTTTCCTTTTTTAGTTTTTAGAAAAGTTATATTTGCTTTTTTCTTAATAAATATATTATTTTTTTATAAATTTTATTACCAAAAATCATTAATAAATCTACTAGATAAGACAAAGCTATTGAACAGATAAATATCAAAGGAACTAGTAAAAGTAAGTATGGTAGTCTTTCTACTAATGTATCTGTATGAGAATTTAGGATCGGATAAAACCATCTATCAAATATGGCTGATAAAAGATAAGCGCCAAATGTTAAATAGGATATTTTAGCAATGATTTTCGTTATTTTTTCACTTTTAATATTCAATTTGATATTTAATATTAAATTAACAATCAGTACTGTTACTACTAGTACTTCTAGTGATTCGTTTCCAACATAACTTTCCCATCCAAATAATGCATTATAATTGCGATAATAGTTAAATAAGCCAAATAGAATGATTGATATTAATAAAAATATTATATTTTTCTTTCGACTTATATTTAGTTTATATTCTTTTAAGTAACAACCTATAAAATAATATAAAATGACATAAGTGGTTCCTACCCAATAATCAGGGATTAGTTGATGATAAGCTCTGGAGCTTGCTGGATGTAACCACCAACTTGGATCTTGTAAATTAAATATGTTTACAGCATTAGGAAGTATTCCTATTACAAAAAGAATAATTAATAAATATTGTTTTTGTTTTTTATCTTTTAAATTATTCCATAAGATATTTAAGAATGGAATTAATAGAAATAAGCCAAAATACATGTTTACATACCAACCATATGGGGCTGCTGAAAATGATAAAATTCCTGATATGTATTTTACTATTGAAAGTTCACTTGTGTTTCCTTCTATTAAATTAATTAGAATGTAACATAAAGTACTGCATATTAAATAAGTTACAACTATTCTAACTATTTTTTTTAGATATTCTTTGTTTAATTCTTTTTTTGACATTAAGTATCCACTTAAAATAATAAAAATAGGAACACAGGCCATAAATAAACATCGTAAGATATTTAATACTAACATAGTTGGCCCTTCTGTTGTTGTGCTGTAAAAATCAGTATATAATAAAGTATGTACACATATTACAAATAATAAGGCTAGTATTCGTAATATGTCACAGTTAATACTTCTTTGTTTCATTTTACTAAACTCCTTCTATTTTATAGAATTTAAATAATTTGAAAAATCTTTACTTAATTTTTCGGCTCCAGTTCCTGATAAATGTCCATAATCATAAAAGTCTCCGATTTCTAAATTTAAATCATTCATATTTAAGTTATAATCTACAAAATTAATATCATTTTTATGACTATATTCCTTTATCCAATTAATATTTTTTACTTGTTTTTCTGTTAAATTACATGGTGTTTTGACAAATATTAACGTTATATTATTTTCTTGTGCTAATTTCACAATTTTTTCTAAATATTCTAGGTTTTTGTTCGATATTTTTAATTCATCAGTGATATTTAATAGTTCGCTATTATCAATCATTATTTCGTTGTTTGAAGGTAAAGATATAAATCCTCGATTTTTCAATCCTATTTGGGTTAATCCTATTTTAATATCATTTAGGTTTAGTTCACTATATCTCGTATGATATTTAATAATATTTAAATAATATGACATTCTATCTTCTTTGTTTTCTACACTTACTTTTATTGCCTCTATTTTATTTTTAGAAAACTTCATCTTGTCTAATGCATCTCTTACTACCCCTTCAGTCGTATACTCCTCATCTGCTGTTAGCATTAATGTATCTAATACGAAATATTTTGGCTTTTGTGTTTTTAGTGCTTCTATCATGTAATGATAAGTTATATAAATTGGTTGCTGCTGTGTTGCAAAATTATAAGATACAAGTCCTGTTTCTTCCTCAATAATATCAGGTGAAAATGATGCATAGCTGTGAGATGAGCCAAAGAAGATGATATCTAAACTGTTATTTCTTAGATTGTAAAAAGATATTACATCAGAACCATATCCATTTCCTTTTAAAACAAATATGTTAGTACATATGTAGAATAAAACGGCAAATATTACTAAAAATATTAAATCTTTTATAAAATTCTTCATAGATTCACCTCAAAACTGTATGTAGATAAATTCTTGGTTAGAAAAACCCGGACCATAAATTCCAAGAATAATAATTGAAAAAACTAATATGTAATAAAAGGTCCATCTTATCGCGATGTTTTTCTTATAAAAGTTCTGTAATAAATTCATTTTGGTTGTTAAAAATTCAAGTATTAATACAACCAAAAGTGCTACCCCTAAAATAATAAATTCTAGCATATTCATACCTAATAAATTAAAATCAATTGGCATTCCAAAATCAAGTAGATTAATAATGATTAGTAAAGCATCACTTAAAGAATTGGCCCTAAAGAAAATCCATGCAAAACTTACTAAG
>CALVRP010000025.1 GCA_944358665.1 uncultured Bacilli bacterium | reverse complement strand
AAGAATTACATAAAACGATTTGGAAAATAGCTAATGAACTTAGAGGATCAGTAGATGGATGGGATTTTAAGCAATATGTTTTAGGACTATTATTTTATAGATTTATATCAGAAAATATAGAAAACTATGTTAATGAAAATCAAAGAAAAGCAGGTGAAGAGAATTTTGAATATAGAAATTTATCAGATGAAGATGCTTTAAATGGTAAATCACAGATTCTAGAAGAAAAAGGGTTGTTTATTTTACCAAGTGAACTATTTTGTAATGTAAGAAAAAATGCTAAAAATAATGATAACTTAAATGTTACTATAGCTAATATCTTTGATAATATTGAATCATCGGCTAAAGGCACAGCATCTGAAGATGATGTTAAAGGATTATTCGATGACTTTGATGTTAAAGGCAATAAACTTGGTAATACTGTTGAAGAAAGAAATGAAAAACTAGTTAAAATGTTAGAATCCATAGGTGATTTAGATCTCGGTGATTACCAAGATAATGCTATTGATACATTTGGAGATGCTTATGAATATTTAATGACTATGTATGCTTCTCATGCCGGTAAATCCGGAGGAGAATTCTTTACTCCACAAGAAGTTGGAGAATTACTCGCAAGAATTGTTATTGGAGATAAAAAAGAAGTAAATAAAGTTTATGATCCAGCTTGTGGCTCAGGTGGCTTACTTCTTAAATTTGCTAAAATATTAGGCAAAGAAAATGTTAGACAAGGCTTTTTTGGACAAGAAATTAATTTAACAACTTATAACTTAGCAAGAATAAATATGTTTTTACATGACATAAATTATAATCATTTTAATATAGCCAGAGGAGACACTTTAATTCATCCTAAACATTGGGATGATGAACCCTTTGACGCTATTGTTTCTAATCCACCGTATTCTATAAAATGGGCAGGAAAATCTAATCCAATATTAATTAATGATGAAAGATTTGCACCAGCAGGAGTACTTGCACCAGAATCAAAAGCTGATTTAGCTTTTACGATGCATATGTTATCTTGGTTAAGTCCAAAAGGAACTGCTGCTATAGTTGAGTTTCCTGGAGTTCTTTATAGAGGCGGAGCCGAACAAAAAATAAGGAAATATATGATTGATAACAACTTTGTTGATACAGTTATACAGTTACCTTCTGATTTATTCTTTGGAACATCTATTGCCACTTGTATATTAGTATTAAAGAAAAATAAAGCAGATAATAATATTTTATTTGTTGATGCTTCAGAGGAATTTGTAAGAAACACTAATAAAAATAAATTATCAGATGAAAACATTAATAATATTGTTAATCTATTAAAAGATAGAAAATCAGTTGATAATAAGGCCTATTTAGCTCTTTACGAAGAAGTAAAAGAAAATGATTATAATATATCAGTAAATTCATATTTAAGAAAAGTAACTGAAGAAGAACAAATAGATATTAAAGAATTAAATAAACAAATAAAGGAAATAGTTGAAAAAGAAAATATTATAAGAAATGAATTAGATAAAATTATAGCAGAATTGGAGTCTGATTCAAATGAGTAAAATAGAACAATTAATTAAAGAAAAATGTCCCAATGGCGTTAAATTTTATAAATTATCAGAAATAAGTGAAAAGTTTACAGGTTTGTCAGGAAAAACCAAAGTCGATTTTGAGAATGGAAATTGCCGATATATTAGTTATACAAACCTCTATAATAATCCATCGATAAATTTAAAAGCTAATGATTATGTAAATATTAAAAGTAATGAAAAACAAAATGATATAAAATTTAAGGATATTTTAATAGCTGGTTCTTCTGAAAATTTAGAAGATAGTGGAATGGTATCAGTTGTGACAAATAAACCAAGTGAAAAAATATATTTGAATAGTTTTTGTTTTGGCTTAAGACTAACTTCAAAATATTTTGATATGTATAATGCTGACTTTTTAAAACATTTATTTAGGTCAAAAGTATTTAGAAATCAAATAACAAGATGTTCTTTTGGTGTAACAAGATATAATCTTTCTAAAGCCAAACTGTTAAAAATAAAAATACCTTGCCCACCAATAGAAATACAAGAAGAAATAGTTAAAATATTAGATAATTTTAGTAAATTAGAGGCAGAATTAGAGGCAGAATTAGAGGCAAGAAAAAAACAATATGAATTTTATAAAGATAAAATATTTAATTCAAATATGAAAAAATACAAGCTTGGTGAATTATGCAATATAACATCTGGTGGAACGCCATCAAAGAAAAATAATGAATATTGGGAAAACGGTAATATAAAATGGTTAGGATCTAGTGTATGTAAAAGTAAAAAACAGGTTGATGAAATAACAGCCTATATTACTGATTTGGGGTTAAAAAAATCTTCTGCTAAATTGCTAAAACCAGGAACAACATTAATAGCAATGGTGGGTGCAACTATAGGAAAAATTGCTTATCTTAATTTTGAGGCTTGTACCAATCAGAATGTTGCTGGTTTATGGCCTAAAAACAGAGAAATTTTGAATAATGAATATCTATTTTATGCTTGCACTAATTTATATAATAATTTTCTTAATTTGTCAAAAAATGGTTTTGCAATGGCCAATTTAAGCTTTATTAAAAATTTGGAAATATATTTACCCACTCTACAAGAACAAGAACGTATAGTTAATATCTTAGACAAATTTGATAAACTAGTAAATGATATATCAGAAGGTATACCAGCTGAAATAGAAGCTAGAAGAAAACAATATGAATATTATAGAAATAAATTATTAAGTTTTGAGGAGTTGAAAGTTAATGACTAATTTAAGTATGATGAGTGAAAATGATAATTCCACAGTATTAACAGAATATAAAGGACTAAATAAAAGAGAATCATTTTATCAGAGTGAAGATGAATTAGAAAAAGAATTAATTAAAATTTTAATAGAACAAGGTTATGAATATATAACTGTTAATAGTGAAACTGAGTTTATCACTAACTTAAGAAAACAATGAGAAAAACTTAATAATTATCACTTTACTGATGGTGAATGGGACGCATTTTTTAGTAATGTAATTGCCAATAAAAACAATCATATTATTGAAAAGGCAAGATTAATTCAAGAAGATTACATTCAGTCAATAACTTTAGATGATGGAAGTTTAAAAAACATATACTTAATTGATAAAAATAATATTCATAATAATAGTGTCCAAGTTATTAATCAATATATAAATAATGATGGCACTTATGATAATAGATATGATGTAACTATTTTAATCAATGGTCTTCCTTTAGTACATTGTGAACTTAAAAGAAGAGGAATTGATTTAAGAGAAGCCTTTAATCAAATTGAAAGATATAAAAGAGATTCTTTTTGGGCCAGCAGTGGCTTATATGAATTTGTTCAAATATTTATTATTAGTAATGGAACACTAACTAAGTATTATTCTAATACTACTAGAGAATTTCATATTAATAATAAAATCAAACAAAAATCTAATTCATTTGAATTTACTTCATTTTGGGCTGATCAAAAGAATAACTCTATTACTGATTTAATTGATTTTGCTAAAACATTTTTAACCAAACATACTTTATTAAATATATTAACTAAATATTGTGTATTTACATCAGAAGAAGATTTACTTGTTATGAGACCTTATCAAATTGTTGCTACTGAAAAAATATTAAATAAAATTAATATATCTTATAACAATAAATTTTATGGAACTATTAAATCTCGTGGATATATTTGGCACACTACTGGTTCTGGTAAAACATTAACATCTTTTAAAACTTCTATTTTAGCTAGTAAGTTAGAATTTATAGATAAGGTGTTATTTGTTGTTGATAGAAAAGACTTAGATTATCAAACAATGAAAGAATATGATAGATTTAAAGAAGGATGTGCAAATAGTAATTCAAGCACAAAAGTATTAGAACAACAATTAAATGATCCCAATGCTAAAATAATTATTACAACTATTCAAAAATTATCAGGGTTTATTAAGAAAAATACAGATTCAAAAGTTTTGGATAAACCCGTTGTCTTTATTTTTGATGAATGTCACAGATCACAATTTGGAGAAATGCATAAAAGAATTATAAAGAAATTTAAAAAGTATTATATTTTTGGCTTTACTGGAACCCCAATTTTCCCAGAAAATGCGAGAAATATCAATGGTATTTCTGAAACTACTGAGCAAATTTTTGGTGATAGATTACATACTTATACTATTGTTAATGCGATTGCTGATAAAAATGTTTTACCATTTAGATATGAATATGTTGGAAAAGTAGATTTAAAAGATGATGTTAAAGATGAAAAAGTTTATTCAATAGATGAAGAAAAAGCCTTTTATAATAAATTTAGAATATCTGCGATAACTGATTATATAATTAAACACTTTAGTACCAAAACTAAAACAAATGAATCTTATGTTTATTCAACCTTAGATAATGTCGTTGCTGTAGCTAAAAAAAGAGATACTAAAGAAAATAAAACTAAAAAAAATATAAATGGCTTTAATTCTATTTTTGCAGTTGCAAATATAAAAATGGCAAAAGAGTATTATGAAGAATTTAAAGAGCAACAAGAACAGTTAAACACTAATTTAAAAGTAGCTTTAATTTATTCATATGGCGTTAATGGTGAAGATGGAATAATTGATGAAAATTCAGAAACAACTGAAGCCTTAAGTACTGATGATCGAAAATTCTTAGATAACGCTATTAAAGATTATAACAAAATGTTTGGAACATCTTATGATACATCATCAGATAAATTTCAAAATTATTATCGAGATGTTTCTTTAAGAATGAAAAATAGAGAAATAGACATCTTAATAGTTGTTAATATGTTCTTAACTGGTTTTGATGCTAAAACATTAAATACACTGTGGGTAGATAAAAACTTAAAATGGCATGGCTTAATTCAAGCATTTTCAAGAACTAACAGAATCTTAAATAGTGTTAAAACTTATGGAAATATAGTATCATTTAGGAATTTAGAAGATAGATTAAATGAAGCTTTAGCTAAATTCGGTGATGAAAATGCTAGAGGAGTAGTTTTATTAAAACCATATAAAGATTATTTTTATGGCTATGAAGAAGAAAAAGGAAAAACATTTGAAGGCTATGCATCATTAGTTCAAAAGATGAAATCTTTATTTACTCCAGGAGAATTACCAATAGGGGAACAAGCACAAAAGGAATATATAAAACTATATGGTCAAATTTTAAAAGTAACCAATATTTTATCGTCATTTGATCAATTTAAAGATGAAGAATTATTAAGTGATAGAGATAAACAAGATTATCAAGGCATTTACCTTGATTTATATAAGAACTTTAGAGAAAAGGTTAAACATGATAAAAAAGATATTACTGATGATATTGTCTTTGAAATGGAATTAGTTAAATCTATAGAAGTAAATATTGACTATATTTTGGCTTTAGTAAAAAAATATCATGATAGTAATAAAGAAGATAAAGAAGTCCTTGTTACCATTAATAAAGCAATTATGGCAAGTCCGGATTTACGGAATAAAAAAGATTTAATTTTAGCATTTATTGATTCATTAGATGCTAGTTCAGATGTTTATTCTGACTTTGAAGATTTTATGAATAGTAAAAAGAAAGAAGAACTAGATAAAATTATAAGAGAAGAAAATTTAAATAAAGAAAGAACATATAACTTTGTTAAAAAATCTTTTGAACAAGGTAAAGTGGATACAAATGGAACTGAAATATCTGATATTTTACCGCCAATGTCTATGTTTTCTAAAGATAATAACAGACAAAAGAAAAAGAACAAAGTTATTGATAAAATAATAGAACTATTTGATAAATTTTTCAGCATTACTAATGATAAATGGTAAACCTATAAGTTTTACATAATTTATCTTTAAAATATTAGTAATCTTTGATATAATATAATTAGTGAAAGCGCTAGTACAGGCTTTATAGTTTTGTGCTACGCTTTTTTGTTTTAGGAAGTGAAATTATAAATGAGTAGTAAAAAGAAAAAATCTAACAAAATAACAATATATTTAATTAAAGATGATATAGAATATGATAAAATCTTAAAAGATTATGCATATGACAAAATATTAAGTAAAGGTGATAAGTCAATTACTTATTATTATCCAACACAAAAAAGAATTCCAGTATGGCTAAGTACATATTTTAATATAACAACTGATGTGGGCATAAGTAATGCAAATGCAAAGGTTATTTCATTGCACCGACTAACAATAGATGGAGAAGAAAAAGTATTTGCATTACCTTTCGGAAATGGAAAGTATTTATTAAATGATGATGTTATTGAAGAACAATTTGGTATAAAAGTATTGTTAAATAGTGTATCTAAAGATGGATTTAGGCAACTAAATATTTCAAATTATGGTGGAGATCATCGAACAAAAAACGAGCAGACACCTAAGAAAACTGATATAAGTGAATTTGGATTTGATATATATAGTGATTTTTTAAGAAAGGCAACAGCAAAAAGTGAAGAAGATTTATTTAATAAAAATACAATAACTGGTGGAGACTTATTAAGCGTTTCTGTGCCTGTAAATATAAACAATGTAAATGATTTTTTAGTTGAATGCTATTATAGATATAAAAGTGATAAGTATAAAAAAGATTTTGCATGGTTGGACAATATAAAAGAGGTAAAAGAAAAGTTACTTAAAGTTGAATTGGACCAAGAATTGTTAAAAATTATAAATGAACATGATTTTTCAAAAGTATGGACTGCAGTTCCAGAAGTTATAGAATGGGAAAATATTTTAGACTTTCGATATAGAAAGACAAAAACAGGCTACGATGATATTGAAATAAAAAATGTAGTTGAGCTATTTCCGAATGAAATTATTCCTAATATAGACTCTTTAAAAAATAGGCAAGTATATGCAATGTCTTTAGATAGTATTGAGACACTTTACAAATGGAAAATTTATAATTGTATTATAGCAGAGATAGAGTATAAAGATGATGCCTATTGTCTTAATTTTGGTAAGTGGTATAAGGTAAATAAAAGTTTTGTAACTTCAACAAACGAATATTATAGTAAAATTTCATTATCTAATATTGATTTTCCGGTTGCTAATAATGAACGTGAGGATAAATATAATGAAGAATTAAATAATTATCTTGCAAACTCAATACTTATGGACAAAGAAACAGTAAGGATGACTGGAATGGGAAGAAGTTCAATAGAAGTGTGTGATGTATTAACCGATAATAAAGAACTTATCCATGTTAAGAAAAATGGGGGTTCTAGCTATTTAAGCCATTTGTTTAATCAAGCCGCTGTGTCAGGAGAAATTTTATTAGATATAAATTTTAGAAATGAAGTTAATAAAAAAATGCGGAGAACCATTTTTCCAATTGACTTTATTTCCAGTGATTATACTATAGTTTTAGCAATTATTACAAATAGTAATGATGATAGGCCCAAAATCCCCTTTTTTAGTAAAGTTTCGATTCAATATGCGATTGAAGGGCTGAAAAGAAAAGGATATGATGTTGAAATTAAAAACATATATAATAAAAAGTAAGAATGCAGGTGATGAATTAATATGCGCAGTGATTTTAGTTTTAGTTATAATAAACCATTTACAAGAGAAACTTTAAATCAATGTTGGGACACAATCTTAGATAAAAGTGAAACCGGTATTGAGCTTAAGGTTAATAACATAGAAGAAGCTACTGTTTTTAATCTAACTACAAAGCGAGGAAAATTAATTGAATCAAAAATGTTATATGTAGTAGATAGCAAACTGAATACTTTTACCTTACTGAATGCATTTTATAAGGGTAGTACATATAGAGCTATTTCATATTCTACACTTTATGCAACCAAGTATGTGGCAGGTGCTACACAGCCAGAAAAAGAAATCGTTCATTTTACAAAAAAAACAAAAATAAAAAAAATGTATTATTATCAGAATGATTTAAATTATATTTTTAATAATCCTTCTGTATCAGTGAAAAGAAAAATTATTCCAAAATCTAAATATATAAGTATAGAAGCAAATAGGAAAAAAGATATTCTGCTTGGTAACATAATAATTGATAATAATGAAGTAAAAGTTTTTTTAATCAACTCTTTTAATTCTACTAATTTTACTAGAAATATTAATGTTGTGCCGACAAATTATTTAAGGTTAGAATTTAAACATTTCGTTAATTTTGATTTTGCATATAAAATAAAAAGAAGAATTGATACAGTGCTTTATATGCTAATTTTTACTAATAATGTAAGTAATAAATTAGAATTTGTAGATACAAAGAAAAATATATTTATCTATTTTGATTTAGATAGTAGGCATAATGAAAAAGTACTAACACTACCATCCTTTAACTCAAAAAAAGAGAACTTAATTTTTATTAATTTATTAAATTTATTTTTGAATATAACTAATGAAGAAATTAATGCCTTTTTACCATTTTTAGATTTTTATAGAAATAAACCGTCGGTAGAAATAGAATTTCTAGAATATTATAGAATGTTAGAACTGATTGCAAAAATAAAAAATCAAAAACTAGGCAAAGGAAAAAATCCGATTTTTATGCTTCAACTAATAAACAAACATCAATACTTAAAGAGTCAATACTTTGATAATCAATTAGATGAAGAGTTAGAAGAAGAATTAAGATCATTAAGAAATTATTATTCCCATGAAGGGTATTATTTAGATTTGTTACCTATTGTTAAAAATCAAAAAATTATACGTTACAGAACTGTAGATTCACAATGGAAAGTAGATACAAAAAATTTTATTAAAAAAATCGCATATTTAGAAATATATTATATGGCAGAAATAAAGATTGATGAAATGGATTTTGTTATTAATGCTCCGATTTAAAAATTCTTTGTATCTTTATTTAAATATAGTTTTCAAATCCACGAGGTGTTAATTTTTGTCTTATATTTTTATTATTGTATGATTTGTCAAAAGTGAAGATGAAGATATATATATATATATATGAAATCTATAATAGAAATCATCTTTTAACTATTTCATTATGTATCCTGGCTAATAAGGAGATATTGTTTAGTAATATATATTGAAATTATTTACAGTAGAAATTATAAATATTAATTTAAATTGCTATGCATAAACTTTAAATATTCCGTTCAAAATATATTTGGAGGGATATAAATGAATAATGACGAAAATGAAGTTAATGTTTTAGATGAATTAAATAAAGGTGCTTGTATGGGTAAAGATGCTATTCACTTTATATTAGATAAAGTCGAAGATGAAAAATTAAGAGAAGAATTAAATAATCAATATAGTGGTTATAAAGCTATTTCTGATAAAATACAGAAACTTTATCCAGAATATAGTGAAGATAAAGATAAACCTCATGAAACAAATGCCATGAATAAAGTGATGACTTGGTATTGGATAGAAATGAAAACTTTGGTTGATGAAAGTACTTCTAAAATAGCTGAATTATTATTACAAGGAACTAATATGGGAATTATAGAAGGAAGAAAACTTTTAAACCATAAACCAGTTGATGAAACAGTTCATTCTATTGCCTAGGAGTATGTAAGCATGCAAGAAAAAGCTGTGGAAAACTTAAAAAATTCTTATAATAAAAATGATTTCTTTTATTTAGAAATCATTTTTTTATATTAATATAATTATGATAAATATTTAAATTTTGGGAAACAACAAATAGAAAGCAATAACTACACGATAACATAAAAATAATATTATGGATACATATAAAACTAACAATACAACTTTTTTGCGAATAATAGAAGAATGTGATATAATTTAATTAACAATTTTATTAACGAAAGAATTTGGTAATAATGAAACAATTATACGACTTAAATTTATATCATGTTTTTTATGTGACGGCTAATTCTAATAGTTTTTCAGAAGCTGCAAAAAAGCTTGATTCAACACAACCGGGTGTCAGTTATTCTATAAAAAAACTTGAGGATTTTTTGGATGTTAAACTTTTCGAAAGAACATATACCGGCACAACACTTACAGAGGTTGGTAAGATATTATATTATTATGTTGACAATGCCAATGCAACTTTGGCATCAGGTATAAAAATAATCAATGAATATAAAAATGATACTATTAGTGAACTAAATATAGGTGTTCCTACACATGTTGGTACTTACTATATTTCAGATACTATATTAAAATTTCGAGAACTTTATCCTAATATCAAAGTAAATATTATTGATAAAAATACAGAAGAAATGATAAATATGATTAAAAGAAAAAAACTTGATTTAATCATA
>CALVRP010000024.1 GCA_944358665.1 uncultured Bacilli bacterium | reverse complement strand
AGAATTAGCAAGACAAGCAAATATGGACAGTGCCGAAGTCTCACGTATTGAAGCAGGTAAAAGATTAAAGCCAAATGTTCTATATTTAAAAGGAATTGCTAAAACATTAAATTTAAGTATGGTTGATTTAATGAAACTCGCTGGGTATAATGACATAGAAATAAATTGGGGACAAGATTTTACTGATAGAAGATCTACTGCTGATTATCAAAAACAAATTAAAAGTTATGAGTATTTTTATTTTAATGTTTTACAAGATATAGAAGATAGAAGAAAAGTAGACTTTTCTATCAAAGGTGGTATTGCTGATTTGATAGATAAAATAGAATTGGCAAAAATTGAAAATAAAGAAATTTCAAATGATGAGATATTGGAAAGATTAAAAGAGTTAATCCCTATGATTAGACCAAATTTAGAAAAGTTTGATAAATCAAAATACCCATCATTTGATAAAGGGGTATTTCCTAAAATAGAAATTAACCCTAATGTTAAATATAATGCTACTACAGGAAATATTATAGATAAAAAAGAATAAAATTACGAACACGTTTTGTTTTTACGATAGTAAAAATGAAAGTGGGAAAAGTAATTTTATTCATCAATGCTTTTGCTTTAGCAAAAGAAAAAATAATCTTTTTGGCTTTTCGGAAGATTAGCCATTAAGATTATTTTATATAAAAGATACGCACCACAAATTAATATTTATAGATAATATTATGTGAGTATCTTTTCTTTTTATTTAAACTTATTTTAAATAAAAAGGCAACAATTATTACTTACGACAGTTTGTAATAATGTTGCTTAAATGGGGTTTCAAAAGGGGTAAGATCCCTTTGCCCACTGTTATTGGCTCTGCCAATAGCATAGTGGGTTACTATAATGGAATTATAGTTTAAAAAAGTGAAAATTCATTGCTTACAAAGTTTCTTTTGAATTTTCACTTTTATTTTTAAAATTTAGCATCCCATTTTTCTAATATGATTTTATCTTGTTTTAAAATATCAAGTTGTTTAGATGATAAAATAATTTTATTTATAACAATTCTATAAACATAATTATTTATCCAATCATTTGTGGCAACATAATATCCTTTATTACCATGTTCACTTCCCCAACTATTTTCTATCTTCCATTTAGTAATTTTATTATCAATTATATTTGCTCCAGTTATTAACATACAATGGGTATTCGTAAGTCCATTAGTTTTTTGAACTGAATTATTATCCAATTTTAAATCAATATCAAAAATATCTCCATATCTTTCCATTAAATCAATCCATATTCCATCAATTCTTTTTGATGTTGTTGAACAATAAAAATATATTGGTTCATTAGATTTTAATTGTTTTATTATCAAAGATTGAAATTCTTTTGGTGATAAATTTAAAGTTATGTTATTTCTTTCACCACTAATTCTAGAACTTTCTTCTTCCTCATAAATATTATTATATTTTATTTTTTCATCCTGATAACAAGATATTTCTACATAGTATTTTTGTAAATCAATTCCGATATACTTATCATAAAATTCCTTTGGCGAAATATTTTTATCTAAATGATATTTTCCGTTCTTATCTGTATACTCAAAATTGAACTTCTCTGGTGGCATACCATAGACATTAGTTATTATTGTATATGCTTTTTCCATATATTTATTTTTTAATTCATCATTATTTTTCGTACTATTTTCTAAATCAATGTAAAATTTTCTTAATAATCTTGATAATATTTGATTTATTTCATAAGTATTTGAAGATGAAAATGTTTCAGGGAAAATATTTTTAGGAACTATGCCATATTTATGTATTAAATTAGCAAATTGAGTAAAATATCCTCCATCTGTCATTCCATTTTCTAATAAATGAGATACATACCTATCATATAAGTTTTTATTACTATCTTTATAAGAAATTAATCTTTCCAATAAAATATTAAATCTTTCTAATTTATCATAAAAAGCAACATAACTACCAGATAATTCAAAATTATCTAACTTACAATTTTCAATAACTTTTTCTCTTAATATATTTAGTCCAGCAAATGACCAGCATCTTCCTGATGATTTCTGATCTGTTATACTATGAGTTTTAATATTAATACTAAATTCTTGGTTTAATTCAGTGTCAACATCTTGAAGTAAATCAACTAATTGAACTTTATTTAACATTCTTTGTTTGATTTTATTAGTTTTATCTTTTTCATATTTTACTCTAAACTCATTTAGAACTTCTTTTTTTAACATCTATATCATACTCCTTATCTTTTAACAATTACTTTTAAATACACAATGCAAAGTAACTTTTCATTCATATTATATCAAATTTTCAAGTTTTTTTATAGTATTTGCTATAAACTCATATCAAAATTATCATCTTTTTCATCTTCTGATATGTATTCATAATCATCATAATAATTATCTTCGTATAAAGGTTCTCTTATAGTTTTATATTTATCTGGAACATTTGCATATTCAAATAAACTATCTTCTCTTGGTGTTCCTTTAGCTACATCTTTAACATCTACCATTTTAAAATCTTTATTATCATAATATAGTTTAACTTCTTCTTCGGCATAATCTTTAATGTATTCAGTAC
>CALVRP010000023.1 GCA_944358665.1 uncultured Bacilli bacterium | reverse complement strand
AGGAATGGTTATCTTCTGGTAATGAAAATGGTACTGGTATTGGTTATCGACAAAATACTAATGGTGGATTAAAAAATAATTGTCCAAACATTACTCCGGTACCAGAAGATGCAACTGTAACAAATGTTACAGAAACTAATGATTATGAGTACTGTGTTTACCGTATTGAGTATTGTGATAAGGATAATAGTAGATGTAATATTTATTATAGAGTTATTGCTTATATGTACTTTGATGTTCCTATAATTAGTGATTTAGTGCGTATCCCAATTACTGGTGAAACAATGACTTTTACAAAACTTAATTCTTAAAGGAGGGCGTATATATGAATGTTATAGTAGCTAATAAATATCGTGATGCATTAGCGTCTTTAGATATTGAAGTTATTAAAAGCTTAGAAGGTGAATTTTCAGTTGACGAAATCGTTGAAACTTTTAAAAACTTCTTTTTTCAGCGAATGATTTTAGATATTACAGCCCTAAAAAATTATAAAGATATAAAAACATTACAAAAACTTTCATTATCTTTAGACATGGACCGAGTAATTTTACTATTAGATGGATCCCCTGAAGTTACTAGTCCAGAGTATTTATCAGACTTAATATCAATGCGTATTTATAACTTTACAATGAATGTTGAAGGTGTTAAATACTTATATGATAATCCTAATAGCTATCGTGATGTGGCACAGTATCATCAATTAGATACTACACATGATTATAGTGCAGCTCCGGTTCAGCAAGTTTATGTTGAATCATCTTCAGCTGTTATAATTGGTGTTAAAAACATTACTGAAGAATCTGGAGCGACAAGTCTAGTTTATCTAATGAAAAAACAATTAGAAAGAAACTATGAGGTCACTGCAATCGAAATAGATAAACACGATTTTATGTATTTTGATGATCCATCTTTAGTTAGTACTAGTAGTATGGAATTAGGTAATACTCTATCAAAATATAGTAAAAGCAACGTCATATTAGTTGACATGAATAACAGCCCTTCAGCTGAAGCTTTAATGAATGAGATACTATATTTAGTAGAACCTTCAAAAATAAAACTAAATAAGTTATTAGCTAAAGAACCAAGAGTATTTGAAAAATATAGAAATACTAAAATAATATTAAATCAAAGTTTGTTAAGTAATCATGATGTTTTAGATTTTGAATATGAAACTAATACCAAAACGTTTTATAATTTACCGCCACTAAATGATCAAGAAAATGATAATCCAGCATTAGATAATCTTTTAGTGAAATTAGGTTTTCTAAAACAAGAAACTGGTGAGCAAGCTAAAAAGAAAGGACTATTTGATTTATTTAAATAGTTTTTTATTTTTTTATAAAAATAAAAAGGGTTTTTAAAACTTTTCTTTTATAATATATAGAGAGATAACCATGAAAATATTATAAAGGAGGTTTTAGTATAAAAAAGAAATTTTATACCGCAAAATATGATGCGGTTTTTAAAACAGTATTTTGTAATCCAAAAAATAGAGATTTAGTACAAACATTACTTGAACGGTGTTTAAATCAAAAATTATCAATAATAAGTATAGATGCACCAGAAATTATAAAGAAGAACGTCTATATGAAAAATAAAACTTTAGATGTTTTAGTCAAAGCTGAAAATAATTTAATCAATATTGAAGTAAATGGGTGTTATTATAATTCTCTTGCGTATCGTAATATGGCCTATATATTTGAAAAATATGCTGAACTATATAAGGTCGGTGATAGGTACTCTAAGAAAGTACAAGTTATTCAAATTAATTTTACTAGTGGTTTACCAAAAGATGCCGAGGTGATTGATGTAACTCAAGTTGGGAATTTAAAAACCGGGAAACCTAAAATTAACAATTTCATTTCCTATGAATATAATATAGATAAGATAAAAGAAATGTGCTATAATGGGGATAAGAAGTATGATTTTATAGCTGCTTTAGATTTTGATAAAGATGAACTTGAGAAATATTGTAAGGGTGATGAATATATGGAAAAGTTTGAGAATGAACTAACAAGATTAAATGAAGATATTGAGTTTACTGAATTTTTAACAGCGGAAGAAGATAACGAAAAACTAAAAAACACTTTAATTGATGAAGCCCGAGAAGAAGGTGAAATTGAAGGTGAGAAAAATGGTATCTTGACTGTTGCCAAAAATATGTTAAAAGAAAAAGCTGATATTAATTTCATTTCTAAAACCACAGGATTACCAAAAGAAGAAATATTAGCTTTAAAAGAAAATTAAAGGATTATAATAAATGATTTTATTTAATCTTTTTTTGTTATAAATAAAAATTTTAGATTTTAATTGACAATTAAATGTGTATTTTATAAACAAATATAATAATTTTATTGACTTTTCCTTTAAAATTAGGTATATTTATATTATGAAAAGAGGAGGTATAAAATGGAATTAATCAATATATTAGCAGATGCTAACAGCGCTTGTGCTCAAATTCCGTCTGGAATCTTTAATTTAACAAGTCTAGTTATTATGGCTATTCAAGTTATCGTACCTATTTTATTAATCATTTGGGGTATGATTGACTTTGTTAAAGCCGTAATCGGTGGTGACGAAAATAAAATTAAAGATGCTCAAAAAGTATTCATAAGAAGAATTATTGCTGCTGTATTAGTATTCTTAATGGTAACAATTGTAAAATTAGTTATTAACTTAGTTGGACAAATCGGTGGCGAAGATGTTGAAAATACTGATTCTTTATGGAACTGTGTCGACCAATTCATCAATGGCGCTGCATAGAAAGTAGGTATATTTATGTGGGACTTATTTAATGTTTTGGCTACTGCTACTGAAAATACGACAGTATGTGGTGGCGTAGCCGTTCCAAATGAGATTTTTAACTTAACTGCTTTAATTATAAGATGTATTAAAATTGTTGTACCTATTTTATTAATTATTTGGGGAATGCTTGATTTTGCTAAATCAATAATTGCGAAAAAAGAAGAGGATATTAAAAAATATCGTAGTGCTTTTATTGGAAGATTGATTTCTGCGGCTTTAGTATTCTTAGTAATCGTTATTGTACAGTTGGCTGTTAATTTAGTTGATGGAGTAGAGAGACAATCTGGTGATGGAGAAACTATTGGTGATGTTTGGAGTTGTTCTAAGAAATTCATCAATGGTGTTGATGCTAGTGATAGTGAAGATTCAGACACTTCTGATAGCTCTAATGATTCTAACTCAGACACTGATACAAACAATGAATAAAAAGCAAAAAAAAGTGACAAAAGGTTTATTGTTGCTTTTTTTTATGTTATAATGATATATGTATAAAACTAAATAACGGGGTGAGATAGAATGGGCAATCGATTTTTAAAAACTTTAATGTTTATGGTAGTAATATTTAGTTCTTTTTTCCTTTTTAATACAGATAAAGCAAAGGCTGCGTGTGATTGTTATTATCAGGTTAAGGTTGCTTCCACAGGATTAACTGGAAATTTTTTTATAAAAATGTCGTATGATACAAATAAAGCGGACATTGTAGAATCCTGTGATCTTCCTAGCGAGGCACCAGCAAACTTTACTTGTAGCGGTGGTAATGAAAAGGGGTTTGCTCGTTGTGGTACTGAGGGGTGTTTTAATGTTGATTCAGGATATATTGCCAGTCAAAACTGTTCTGTTTCCGCATGTCAGAGTGCTAATTTATATTTCGAGGTACGAGGGAATGGCCAATTGACTACACAATGGACCAATCAATGGACCGATTTTCCCTTAGAGGCAATGGACCGTTCAGAGTATAATGATCAGACTGACTCAGCAACAGATAGTGATGCAGCTAAGGGCCCAGATATAAGTCAAATTGAGGAATGGGGGAATAACTATTCCTATTCAGGCGTAGATGGTGAGCCAGGAGATCCTTGCAAGACTGTTATAAATAATCCGTGGCTTGTTCAACTATTAAGCTGGTTATTTTGGTTTATAGCAATAGCTGGATTAGCAATATTTTTAATTATGAGCATTATGGACTTTATTAAAGCTATAACGGGTAGTG
>CALVRP010000022.1 GCA_944358665.1 uncultured Bacilli bacterium | reverse complement strand
AATATACCATATTTTATAATTTTATACAATATTTTATATAAATTATTTTCTAATTAAATCTTTAACAATCTTATATACCTCATCATTTATATCATTAATACTTTTAATTTCATCGTTATAAGTACATTCAATAGTTTTAAAATCATATTTATTAGCAAGCTCACTATACGCTATTTCAGCTCTTTTTAAATGTTCTTCATCTTTTTCATGACCATCTAATTCTTCTCTATTTTGTTTAAGTAAAGATGTCTTTTCTGTTGGCATATGTAAATATATAGCAACATCAGGTTTAGGTAGTTCCAATAAATTAAATTCTAAATTATAAAGCCAATCATACATTTTTTCTCTTTCTTCTTTACTTTCTAATTTTCCACCTTGATGAGCCATATTAGAATAGATATATCTGTCTAATATTAAATTAGCCCCATTATCAAGTAAAAAATTTAATTTATCAATATTATATTTACGATCAGCTGCATAATAAAGTGAAGCCACTTTTGGATCAACATTACTAGCCCCTTCTTCAAAGTAACTAGAACAAATATGTTCCTTACCTAAATAAGGGCCACCGATTATTCTCCCAGTTGGACTATTATAGTTTGGAAAACTAAAATTATTAACGTTAATACCTTCTTCTCGAAGTCTTGTCATAAGTAACTTAGTCTGTGTTTCTTTGCCAGAACAATCAGTTCCTTCAATAACAATCAATTTACCTCTTGCCATAACTTCTCCTTTTATAAAGTACATGTTTATACTCTATATTTTTCTTTTCATCATAATGCTCACCTATTATACTTTTATCAAACTCTTCTTTATTAAATTTTGGAAAATAAGCATCAGCTTCTTTATCTTCGGCTTCAATTTCCGTTAAATAAAGTTTATCCGCATAATCTAATAGCTCTCTATATAACATTTCGCCACCAATATCAAAGATTTCCTCATCACTATCTTTATATGTTTCTAAAAAATCTTTTAAATCATGATATACCTCAACCTCTTTAGGAAATTCTAACTCACTTCGCGTTAAAACTAGATGTTTTCTTCCTGGAAGAATTTCTGGTAATGATTCAAACGTTTTTCTTCCCATAATTATCTTATGACCCATAGTAGTTTCTTTAAAAAATTTCATATCTTCTTTTAAATGCCAAATTAATTCATTGTTTTTTCCAAGTTCATTATTTTTACCTATAGCCGCTATTATTGATAATTTCATATAATCCCCCTATCTAGCAAGCGGAAACTTAATCTTTCCATGGTGCTTATAATTTAATACCTTTACATCTTTACATTCTTTAGAATTATCAAAGTCATAGAAGTCAATAACTTCTGGATTTAACCATAATTCTGGAGCCGGCAAATCTTCTAACTCTTCCCCTCTTCTTATTTGTTCTTTTATTCCATCGATTTGATCCACATATATATGAGCATCTTTAATACTCCAATCTAAAGTGCCAGGTTTTAAACCTGTTACTTGTGCGAGCATATGTAATAAAACAGAATACTGTGTTACATTAAATGGCAGTCCTAATGGCACATCACAACTTCTTTGATGAACCCAGGCATTTAGTTTACCATCGGTAACATCCCATTCACTAGACCAGACACAAGATGGTAAAACAGCCGTATCTAAATAATCATCTTGCCATAAACTAATAACTCTTCTACGGTCATCCGGATTATTTTTAAGACTGTCAATTAATTTTTCTGTTAAACCAAATTTATTTACAATATAACCATAAGCAGTACCAATCGTATGGGCATATTTTGGATCAAACTGTTTTGTAATCTTTTGTTTTTCGAATGTTCCATCTTCATTTTGAACTAACTGTTCTGCCGTCCATTTACCATTTTCATCAATTTCCCATTCATCCCATATATGAACATCACGTTCCTTAAGCCATCTAACATCATTACTACCCACTTGATATATCCACAGCATTTCTAAAATAGCTTGTCTGAAGAAAAGTTGTTTTGTTGTTAAAACGGGAAACTCTTCTTCAAAATCAAAGTGAAAATGATATGATGGTATTTTTATCGTATTAGTACCCGTCCTGTTTTCAACTTCCGTTCCTTCAGTTAATATCTTTTTACACAATTTTAAATATTCTTTATCCCATTTTGACATAATTACCCTCCAATCGGAAACTTATCAGTTAAAAGAGTTACCTCTTTTTTTATTTCATTCAATATATTTTCATCATTACTATTTTTTAAAGCTTTGGCAATCATTTTTCCAACCTCTTTAAATTCTTTTTCTCCAAAACCTCTAGTAGTCATCGCCGCTGTTCCTAGGCGAATACCACTTGTGATAAAAGGTTTTTCCGTATCTCCAGGAATTGTATTTTTATTAACAGTAATATTAACGCTATCTAATATTTTTTCAGCTTCCCTACCCGTTAAATTACAACCACTTTTTACATCTAACAAAAATAAGTGATTATCTGTTCCATCGGATACAACTTTAAAACCTTCATTCATTAAAGTTTCAGCAAATACTTTCGCATTATTTATGACATTTTTCGCATACTCTTTAAAAGATGGTTGCAAAGCTTCATAAAAACACTGAGCTTTTGCTCCAATGACATGCATTAGTGGTCCACCTTGAATACCAGGAAAAACCATTTTATCTATTTTTTTAGCAAGTTCCTCATTATTAGTCATAATAATTCCGCCTCTTGGGCCTCTTAAAGTTTTATGCGTTGTCGATGTTACAACATCGGCATATTCCATTGGATTGGGATGTAAACCAGCAGCCACTAGCCCTGCAATATGAGCCATATCAACCATTAAATAAGCTCCACATTTATCAGCAATTTCTTTAAATCTTTTAAAATCAATTATTCGAGAATACGCTGATGCGCCGGCAATAATCATTTTTGGTTTTTCTTTAAGCGCCAATCTTTCAACATTTTCATAATCAATAAAACCATTTTTATCGACATCATATGAAACAATTTTATAATCTTGGCCACTAAAAGACATTGGATGACCATGCGTCAAATGTCCTCCATTGGACAAATTCATTCCCATCACTTTATCACCATGATTAAGAAGTGCTCTATAAACCGCCATATTCGCGCTTGAACCACAATGTGGCTGAACATTCGCATATTTACAGCCAAATAACTTTTGTAAATATTCCTGAGCTTTTATTTCAAAAATATCAACATACCCGCAGCCTCCATAATACCTTTTACCAGGATATCCTTCAGCATATTTATTAGTTAAAATACTACCTTGTAATTCTAATATATCTTTCGATACATAATTCTCACTCGCAATTAGTTCAATATTATGCCCTTGTCTTTCATATTCTTTTTGTAATGCATCTTTCAATACTTTATCCATTATTTACCTTGTATAATTAATCTTATAGAAATATTAATTAATTTCTATATTGATTAATCCCTTTCTATTTATATTTTTTGATTTATTATATAGCTAGTTGTATAATAAATCACGCACTGTGGATTTGTTAATACTTACCTACAGCTTCGACTGTTCTAGGAGGCTCTTACCACAGTTTTTTATTTAATTGTTGATTAGTTAGTTAACACTTTGATGTTTTATATTGTCGCAAGGATACATGATAGAAAACTATGTGGTCAAACAT
>CALVRP010000021.1 GCA_944358665.1 uncultured Bacilli bacterium | reverse complement strand
AAAAGAAAATAATATTCTTAAATCTTATTATGAAGGATTAAAAGCAATTAGTACTAAATTACGAAGTGAAAAAGAATTAAGAGATATCTTAAAAAAGAAAGGGTATCAAGCAAATGAAATAGATTATGCCCTAAAAAGATTAAACAAAGAAGGGTATTTAAATCATAAAGTATATATAGAAGCTTATATTCATGATTGCCTAACTTTAAATATGGTTGGTGAAGCTAAAATATTAAAAGATTTAGAAAAGCTTGGCTTTCAGTATCAAGAAATACAAGAAGAACTAGATAAAATAGATAAGAGTATTTATACGGAAAAAATAAAGAAATACATTGATAAGAAATTAAAGGTAAATAAAAAGAGTGCAAGTGAATTTATCAAAAAAATAACTCTTGATTTAATCAATAAAGGGTTTCATAAAGAAGATATTGCTAGTTATTTAAATACTTTAGAAATAAAAGATAATGAAGAAGAAGTAGTTAAAATAATTAATAAATTATATAATAAATATATCAATAAATATGATTTATATACAACTAAGATGAAGATAAAAGTTTATTTATATTCAAAAGGATATACTAATATTGATATTGATGAATATATAAAATAAATTTAAATTATTGACATGGTAAAATGAGTATGGTAAAATCTAAGTAATTTTTAAAGGAGAGGGATTATTATGTTAATACAAAATAATATTTTAAGACAACAACATCATAATAGTCTGCACTTGTTAATACGACATTAAATAATCGTAGGCGCAAGTGCTATTTGTGGTGCTTGTTGCCTGTATGAATAAAATGAACTATACAGGTAAAACTGTATAGTTTTTCTTTTTAGGTAATTAGCATCACTAAAAAAATAAAATAAGAAAGAAGGATGTTAATTATGAAAAGAAATATTATGATAGCGGCAAGCTATCCCATGATTATTACTAGTGGCGGAAATCCGAGAGTAAATAAAGATTTCGTAAATAATCTATTTTTAAGGAAATATGTATCTATTTTAGGAGAATTATTAAAAGTAAAAGGTAACTTAAATGATATAAAAATAGTTTATATAGGTGGATATGCGAAAGAAGAAAATATTAGTAGAGCAAAACTATATATCAGTGCTTATAATTATTATCTAAATAGTTTAGGATATGAACCGTTAAATAAAAGTAATTTAACTGTAGTAGATATAGATAATATAAGTGATGCTCTATCAAGTTTAGAACAATGTGATTTATTATTTTTGGGAATTGGGGCAGATAGGAAATTTGCTAGTACCATTTATGCTTTAGAAGAAAAAGGAATGAAACTAAATGAATTAATCAGTAATAAAAATATATTAGTTTCTTCCATTTGTTCAGGAAGTGTAATGTCGGCAGAAAGAATATATGGTGGTGTATATGATAGTTATTATTATGGAAAAGAGCCATTTAATTATCCTTTAAATCTCCCTTCTTTAAGCATTAATCCTGTTACCATGGAAACTGATTTTTGCCCTAATGATGCTACAGTTCAAAAAAACATAGAATTTATTGAAAATCACTTAAAACCAGATAGTAAAAAATGCCTCTTTTTTGCTTGTAAACCTAATAGTTTCTTCTTAATAGAGGAAGGTAAAATCATTTCCATGGGAGAAATTTATTTATTTGTTGATGGGTTATGTTTAGAGATTACGAAAGAAGTAGAAGAAGCAGATGTCACTTTATTAGTAGAGCTGGTAAATACCTATAATAAATTAAAAAATAAGAATGCTATTACTAGTGAGATACTTCTAGGTAAGATAAAAAATGCTATTGCTTCTTTAAAGAAAAAAGAAATAAAACCAGAATTACAATTAGAAGAAGAAAGCATTGCTCATTTATTTTCTAAAAAAGAGGTAATAAAAGATGAAAAAAATAAAAAACAAACAGATAAATGGAAAGAAACTTTAAAGGCTAAATTAGATTATCTTTTTAGTGATGAAAATTTAGAAAAGTTTGCTGCTGATTTAGAATTTCAAGAAAGATACCAAAAATTAGATAGAAGTATTGTTGAAAGTTATAATGTTGATAGTTCTAAAAATTATTTGGAAGAATTATATTTGAAAATGAATATAATTAGTTTGATAAAAAAATCATTGTTTCAATATCATGGTTATCTTTCTGATTTTAAAAAAGATTTATTTACTTTAATTAATGAATATATCTCATTAAATGATAGACTAGTTTTTTATATTTTAGATACTTGTGGGTGTTTATTTTCTAATCAAAATATAAAACAAATATTAAATGCCATAAAAATGAGTAATTTAAGAAGAGCTCAACAAATTATAAATACAACTGAAAGACAATTAAAACTATTTAGAAAAGAGATGAATTATGAAAGAAGTTAGATTAATAGCTCCATCCCTAAGTTTATCTTTAAAAGATAAAGCAAAAATAGTAAAAGCTGAAAAATATTTTAAAAGTTTAGGTTATACATTAACAATAGGAAAATATGTATTTCAAAAAGATAATTATTTTGGCTGTTCTAGTATCGAAAATAGAGTAGCTGATTTAATGGATGCTTTTTTAGATAAAAATGTGGAAATAATATTATGTGCTAATGGAGGGTATAATGTAAATCAAATTCTTCCCTATATTGATTATAAAAAGGTTCAACAAAACCCTAAAATATTAATTGGTTATTCTGATATTACAGCTTTATTAATAGCCATTATGAAGAAAACAACTTTAACTACCTATTATGGACCAATGTTAGATGGCTTTGGTTCTGGGAATGAATACACTTTAAAATATTTTGAAAAAATATTAGAAAAGAAAGATTTTTTTATCACTTCTTCTAAAGAAATATATGATTATCAAAAAATAAATGGCAAAATAAAAGAAGTTACGATAAAAAATAATGGTATGATACCAATTCAAGAGGGAAAAGCAATTGGTAAAATAATAGGGGGAAATTTATGTACTTTAAATTTATTACAAGGTACAGAGTATATGCCTGATTTAAATAATAGTATTTTATTTTTAGAAGATGATGCGGATGATTATGGAAATGATGTATTTTTATTAGAGTTTGATAGAAATTTAGAATCTTTATTACAACTATCTAATTGTAACATAAAGGGAATTGTTTTTGGTCGGTTCCAACTATGTAGTAATATGAATCTTGATAAATTAAAAGCTTTAATTAGAAACAAACCAAAATTAAAAGATATCCCCATTGTTTATGGCGCTGATTTTGGACATACTAATCCCATGTTTACGCTTCCTCTAGGAGCATATTGTCAATTAGAAATAAAGAAAAGTAATATCATAATCAAAATCATTTCAAAATAAAAAGGAGCCAGAATTTTTGCTCCTTTCCTAAAATTACTCTTATTCAGTTGTATTAGAATAAGTATTAATTAAATTATTCATATAAATACTATATTGACTATCCATTTCACTATCAATAATATCAAGTTCATATAAATCACGATAATAACGAATAGCATCTACCATTAATGATTGGTCTTCATTTAGTTTATCTTGAGTAATTGCATCTTTCATAGTATCTACAGAATCATCGTAACTAGCTTTTTCACCAGTTTTTGTTTTTAAAATAACAT
>CALVRP010000020.1 GCA_944358665.1 uncultured Bacilli bacterium | reverse complement strand
AAAAAGAAACCTAATTAGTCTCTTAATTATTTATTTTTTATCTGAATTTTAACATTAAAAAAAGAGACTTATTTAGTCTCTGTATCAAATCCATATTTTTTATTGAATTTTTCCACACGGCCTGCTTTTCTAGCAGTTCCTTGTTTACCTGTAAAAAATGGATGACATTTATCACATACTTCAAGTTGTAACTCAGGTTTATTAGATCTTACAGTAAATGTATTACCACAAGCACAAGTTACTTTTGTTTCCATATATTCTGGATGTATGCCTTTTTTCATTGATATCTCTCCTTCCGCCATGACTAACTTTTAGTCATAGAAATTCATTTGCGTATATATTGTAACAAAAACATTATTAAAAATCAAGACTTTAACATATTTTTATCTATTTGATTGATTATTTGACTGGCGATCATGTTTTGACCGGTCTGAGTTGGTAATTTATTTTCATCTAGAAAATCACTATGATCTTCAAATACCTGCTCTAAATTTATATAAGTCACTTTATATTCTAATGATGTTTGTTGATATCTTTTATTTAAATACTTAAATACTTTAGTAGATTCTTCATCACTAGGATAAGGATTATAATATCCTACTAAAATTATATCTTCTTTACAATACTCACGCATTAATTTTAATAGTTTGTTTAAATCATTATTTAAATCATCAATATAATCATAAATGTTATTACTTCCTAATCTATTAATAATATCTTTAGGTGAAAATGATAAAGTAACCAAATCTGCTTTAATTAAAGCATTTTTAAAAGTAATTTCTTTGCCATCTTTTGTTATTTTTTTATTATTATTTATATTATTAATTAAGTCGATTGTTTTCATGTTCTCTTTACTATATTCAGGAATATATATTTCTAAAACGTCTTTTTCTTTTAAATAATTTTTAATATATAAAGAATAATCGTCAACATTATTACTTTTATAAAAACCGTTTAGTGATAAATAATATACTTTATGATCTAGATTACATAAATATATTAAAAAAACAGATAAAATTATTAAACCAATTATCATTATTTTTTTCATAACCATACCCCTTAAAATAATTCTAATTAATTATATTTTTATCTATTTTATTTTATACATCTTCTAAACAAATTTCTGCCCCAACATTAGTAAGTTTTTTAACAATATTACCATAACCTCTAAGGACATATTTAACTTCTTTAATTGTTGTTTCACCTTCAGCAGAAAGAGCGGCTAAAATTAAGGCAGCTCCCGCTCTTAAATCACTAGTAGTTACTACCTTACCAATTAATTTACTAGGCCCATTAATAGTAATAGTATCCCCATTAATTTCAATATCAGCACCCATTTCATCTAAATATTTAACGTTTTGAAAACGATTTTCATAAATAGTTTCTTTTATATGACTTATACCATTTGCCATAATTAGTAATGAAGTTATTGGTTGCTGAAGATCAGTTGGAAAACCAGGATAAACATCAGTAACAATATCAATTGGTTTTAAATTTAGACTTCGGCTAGCGATAACCTGATTTTTTCCCACCGTAATATTTGCACCAATTTGTTCTAAAATACCGAGCAAACTTCCAAGATGATTTGGCTCCATATTACTTATCACTAAATTGTCGCCATTCATAACACCTGCTAAAATATAAGTGCCAGCTTCAATTCGATCTGGAATTACTTTAACTTTTCCACCAGATAATTTTTTTACTCCAGTAATTGTTAAAGTATTAGTATCTTTCCCTTCAATTTTCGCCCCCATATCTATTAATAAATCAACTAGATTACCAATTTCTGGTTCCATAGCGGCATTTTTTATAATAGTTACCCCTTCGGCTTTAGTTGCAGCCATTAAAATGTTTATAGTAGCGCCTACGCTTGGAAAAGGTAAATCTATTTCGGTTCCAATTAATTTGTTTGCGGTAATAGTATATTTATTACCTTCATTTTCAATTTTTGCGCCTAATTTTTCAAAACCCATTAAATGAATATCTATTGGCCTAGCACCAATTTTACAGCCACCAGGAAAATACATTTCCGCTTTTTTAAAACGCGCCAGTAAAGCTCCCATAAAATAGTAAGAAGCTCTTAGCATATTAGAAAATTCCTCAGTTATTGGCTTATTATTAACTTTCTTGGCGTTAATAGTTAATTTATCTTCCTCTTTATAAATTTCAGCTCCTAAATAATTTAAAATATCATCTAAAGCATTAACATCAGAAATATTAGGAACATTTTCAATAATAACTTGATCAGATAAAATAGCTGCGGGTATTAAAGCTACCGCACTATTTTTTGCCCCACTTATTTTTATTTCACCTTTTAATGTTTTATTTCCTACAATTTTTATTTGTTTCACAATAATCACCTATAATATTATATTTTATTTAAGAAAAATATCCCTCTTAATATTATATTTTATCATTTTATAAAAAAAAAGAAAAGATTCTTTTTATATCTGCTTAGCATATTTATTAATACCATAAATCAAAAGACCAATTCCTAAAAAAGCAATTATCATATAAATAATGATATCATCAAAAGTTTCAGGATTCTCTATTTCATTTTTAGCAGTATTGTCAGCCTGTTGATTAGAACTTTCTTCTTTTTTAGGCTCTTCATAATCTGGAGCTTTTGTTTCATCTAAATATACATTAACTTTACCATCAACGATTGAGGTCGCAAGTTTTTTACCATTTATTGTGACACTGATTTTTTCAGCCACTTCTGGTGTAGTATCAATCCATAAAGTTGGTTTATCTGAAGTTTCACTTGTATTTACTAGTTTTACATCATTTAAAGCAACTGCCGGAACAGTAGTTATACCACTACCTTGACCTAATTCAATACCACCAAAACCATTGCCAGAAACATCAATTGTTCCTTTTAATTCAACATTACTTCCATTAATTAAAAGACCAGCATTACCTCCAGTTAATTTAATATCTTTGATTGTTGCACTGGTATTATAAACTTGGATTATATAAACTCCGCGGCCATTAGTATTATTTCCCCAAACGGTATTATCACTAACACCACCTTTAAATAATCCTTTATAAGTTATAGTATGGTTTTTACCATCAATAGTTTTTTCTGACTGAACAACGATTGTTTCAGTTATATCAATGTCACTACCTAGCTCAATGGTTTTTACATCGCCATTATTAATAGCATCTTTTAATTCTGTTTCATTGTTAACTGTTTTCGTACTGTCATCCGCAAATACTGATGGGATAAACAAAAATGTGCATATTAAAAATCCTAGTAAAAATTTAACTTTATTCATATAAGTACTCCTTTCCTTTAATTGTTTGAATTTATAATTCAACATTTTTATTATGTTTTATCTAAATAAATTTATACGACTTTTTCCATAGTAAAAATTTACTAAAATATAATTTTATAAATAGGTAATTATAAAAAAGAAAGGAGGATGTTATGAATCAACAGAAACGAAGAAAGAATATAAATAATAAAAGAAAAAACCAAATTAAAAACATTTCAACAAGAAAAGTTAAAAGTAAAAATATTTTCTTAAAAGATTTTTTCTATTTTTTGATAATTGTCCTTAGTATTATTATGATCATTTTTAGTCTTTTTAAAATTATTAATTGGAATATTGATAATAAAAAAGCTAAAAAATTACAAATGGAAATAATAGAGAGTGACATTGAAGAAGAACCTACTAAAGATAATAGTATGAATGTAAATCCTCCTGAGAACGAGCTTGATGATTATTGGTATTATATTAAAATGGATATGATGAGTATTGATTTTAATGAACTTAAAGAAAAAAATCCTGATACTGTCGGATTTATTAAAGTAAATGGTACTAATATCAATTATCCTGTCGTTCAAACTGATGATAATCGTTTTTATTTGAATCATGCATTTGATAAAAGTATTAATAATGCTGGTTGGATTTTTGCGGATTATCGCAATGATATGGTTAATTTTGGAAAAAATACCATTATTTATGGACATGGAAGACTTAATAATACCATGTTTGGAAGTTTAAAAAATATATTAAAAAGTTCTTGGTATAACAATAAAGATAATTATATTATTAAGTTTTCAACCCCAACCGAAAACACTTTATGGCAAGTGTTTAGTATTTATAGTATTAAAGTAGAAAGTTACTATATAACAACTGACTTTAATACTTTAGATGAATATAATACATTCTTGCAAACCTTGAAAAATCGAAGTCAAAAAAATTTTAATACCAATGTTAATGTTAATGATAAAATTATTACCTTATCAACTTGTCAAGATGTAGCTGGCAGTGGTAGAGTGGTTATGCACGCAAAATTGATCAAAAAAGAAGTCAGATAAAAAGCAATATAAAATTATACTGCTTTATTAGTTGACCCTAACAATTTATTTTTGTAAATAATTACTTTTTTAATAGCGTTTTCGCCGGATTTTATAATCTTTCTGGGATCATAAACATCTGGATTTTCTTTTATAAATTCTTTTACGGCACTAGACCACGCAATTTGTAGTTCCGTATTAATGTTAATCTTACATATACCTGATTTTATACCTTTGATAAGCATGTCATCTGGTATACCCGTACCCCCATGTAAAACTAAAGGTATGCCTGTAATTTCACTAATTTCTTTTGTCGTTTCAAAATCAATATGTGGTACACCTTTATATAGACCATGAACA
>CALVRP010000019.1 GCA_944358665.1 uncultured Bacilli bacterium | reverse complement strand
AAACCAAAATCAGAATATTACGATAATAAAATACTAAACAATTTAGAAGAAAAATTAGAAACACAAAATGAAGAAAATAAAGAATAGAATATTTTGTGTTTTTATTTTATTTTAAATTACTTTAAAGCCTAAAATACTAGTCATTTATTATACTTTTACTTGACATTTTTCATGGTTGTGTTAAAATAGAGTAGGAGGGTTGACAATGGAAAGATTAAACGAAATATTAAAAGAATTAGGCATTTCTAAAGTTAAACTTGCTAAATGTTTAGGTGTATCAAGACAAATGATTTATAATTATTTAGAACTTGATGATATTAACAAATGGCCTAAAGATAAAAAAGTTATTTTATTTAATTTATTAGGTGTTAAATCTGCTGATGAAATTAATGAAATTAAAGTTGATACTGATTATATAATGGATGTTGAAACACGTATTAGTAATTTGTTTGAAAATACTAATAAAAATTCAGAAATCGCTGATACTAATATTGTTTTTTGAGGTCTAGCTGAAAAACAAAAAGAAATATTAAAAAGTATTATTACTGAACTTAAAGAAAGACTTAGTGATGAAAAAGATGAAAGTGCCTATAATTCTGCAGTATATTTATATCACTATTTACAAACGATGGAGAGTTCAAAAGAACTTAAATATATATTAGCATATATGTCTAAAGCTGCTGGTTATACTAAACCTTATGAGTTTGTTTATAATGAACAAGAACAGTTTGTTTTTGAAAGTGTTTTATTTTCTGCTTTAACATTATATGAAAGCGGTAAAGCCAGCAAATCTAAAATTGCCGCAACACATAAACGTTTTGTAGCAAAAATTGAACAAAAACTAGAAACTAAAATGAGTCGTACCATGGAAATAAATGCGGCAAAGATCCAAGCAATGAAAGAATTAGGATATACTGAACTTAATGAAGCTAATGCCTCTGAAGTATTAGCCAAAATCATTGAAATTGAATCAAGAAAAGTTAGTAATTAAAAATCCGATAATATATATTATGTTAACTTGTATATAAAACATCTTATAAATGGATGTTTTTTTAATACTTAGTATACTACTACTTCCCTAGTATTAAATTTTATGTTATTATATAAATAATAGGAGGATGATATAAGATGTTTGGCTTTCTTTTATTTGCATTCATTATATTTTTACTTGGTTTAATTTTAAATATTGGTTTTAATAATACGTTCGATAATAAAAAATATTCTAACAATCAGACATATTCTAAAAGAACTAATATGTATGCTAAAAAAGTATTTCTTACTCCTTCTGAAAAGATTTTTTTTAGTAAATTAAAGCCTTTAGAGCAAGAACTTGACGTTATTGTTATTCCCCAAGTTAATTTAGCTTCTGTAATAAAAAAAGTAACGCCATCTAAGTTTCAAACAGAATTATTTAGAAATATTGACTTTGGTATATTTAATAGTAATTATGATTTATTATTGTTAATTGAACTCAATGATCAAAGCCATAATCAATCAAGAAGAAGAAAAAGAGATGTCAGGATTAAAGAAATTTGTAAAAAAGCTGGTATTAGATTAATTTCATTTTATACATCATATGAAAATGAACCGCATTATGTGGAAAATCGTGTAAAGACGGAACTTAACAATATTAAACAGTAAATGTGTTATCTATTTTTACCTACTACCTACCCCCTTTTTTACCAAACGACTTATTATCGTAAAAATCAACATTCCATTTTACATTTTTTATCTTTTAATATTAAAATAGTGTTAGTGGTTTTTCTCGCTAACACTATTTATTTTTGATAATAAAAAATAATTTTCTTTTACTTTTAAAGAGTTTATTTCATTAAATGCAAGCTAAACAATATAAATAAGATCCCTATTATAAAGAAAACAAAGGTTTTCTTTTTTTCTTTATATTTTAAAGAAGCTGGTAAAAGTTGTAATAAAGCAATATGCGTCATTATACCAGCAATTATTGCTAAAGTCGCACCCATAATATTATCTGTTATAATAGGTTTTAATAATAAAAAAGCTAATATAGCACCAAGCGGTTCAGCCAAAGCTGATATTAAAGTGTAGCCAAATGCTCGTTTTTTGCTGCCTGTAGCACTATAAACCGGTACTGCTATACTAAGTCCTTCAGGAATATTATGAAGAGCAATCGCAATAGTTAAAGATATTCCTAAAGCCATATTTGTCGATGATGATAAAAATGTAGCAATTCCTTCTGGTATATTATGAACAATAATCGCCAACATGGCAAAAATACCTAATTTATACAATTTTTTATTATTTACATTATTATTTTCTGGAACTAATTTATCTATTATATATGAAATTGTTATTCCAATACCAATAAAAAGAATTACTAAAAGAAATGTTGTTTGTTTCGTATTATTTTTTACTAATAGATTTAATGCTTCAGGAATTAAATCTATGATAGAAATACAAAACATGACGCCTGAAGCAAAAGCTAGTGAATACTGAGTTAGCTTATTAATATTTCCTTTGTAAAAGATAAATAAGGCTCCAATTAATGTTGATAAACCAGCAATAAAAGTTAAAATAAAAGCTATGATTATATTTTCCACATGTCCAACTCCCCTATTTAACTATATTTTTTCATAAAAAAAGAATGATAACTTCTCATTCTTTTTACAAATTATTTATAATTCTATTGATCAATAGTATTTTCTTTTACTTCGTTGTTTACTGAATTATTTTTTAGTACAGCACTAACTTTGTCAGTGTCGGATTCTAAATCTAAAATCTCAATGTCTTCATTATTTGAGCCTATATCTAAAACCTCAATTTTTTTATCTGTTTGTTTTAAAATTCCTTTGTTTAATGGAGGATTAGAGATTGTTGTTGTTTCCATAGCTACGTTTTCTTTTTTGTTGCTAACAGTTCTTTTAAGAACAATAATCGCAATAATTATAAGTAATAAACCAATAATAATTATATATAAAGATACGTAAGCAACAGTATTGGGTACCGAAACACCTAAAATATCAAATGCATCTCCAGCTCCAATTCCACCGGAATTACCATTATCTCCAGTATTATCACCAAGACCAGAGTCCCCATTTTGCTCATAATTTAAAGTGATTTTAAATTCGCTTGTTAAGTCAGTCGGTTGTGTGGTTATTTCATTATTATAAGTTACCCTAACTTTAAAGGTTATTTCTTCACCTGCTTTTAAAATATCTCCTTCATTAATTCCTTGGTAATCAAATATAATAGCTGGATTATCAGTTTTTTCTATATCTATTTGTGATAACTTTGCCTCAATACTACCAAGATTTTTAACTTTTATTTCGTAAGTTATATAATCTCCGGGTAAATAAAGTTCAGTGATAAAAGTCACACTATTATCATTATAACTTAAATAATTTGAAGTTGCTCCATCACCAGTATTAGTAACTCCCGTAATTGCTACTTTAAATAAATCACTAGCTTTTACAGGAACTATTGATATAATCATTAAAAATAATGTCAAGATGACAATTGTAAAAATTTTTTTTATCATATTCTCTACATCACTTTCTATATTCCTCTTAATATTTGTAAAACAGATATAATAAGTTGAAAGTATTTGTTAAAGTTTATAACATTTATATCAACCTTTTTTATTCTTCTATTAATACTTATTCTCTTATTTAAGGATAACATATTTCTAATAATTTTGGAATAGTTTTTAAAAAATTTCTATTTTTTTTAACTAAAAAGCAAATATTATTTTTAATTGACAAATTATAAAAAAGTTATATAATATTACACTGTATGAAAGGAGCAATGTTTAAATGCTTAAAGTATTTAAAACAAATGGTGACGAACCACTAAAAACAAAATTAATAAGGTATCAAGAAAGCACTAGATATGGTACAGGAGAAAGTTTATTAAAAAGAAACAAAACAGCACAAGTAAAGATGTTAAAATATGAAAAAGAACAAGAGGAAAAAGTCAAACAAGCAGAACTTACTCAAAAATTATCTATCATGTTATATAATTCATATACACTTGAGCAATTATGTAATATAAGACAATTTCAAGATTTCTATAAATTTGAAAAGAAATACCCTAATATAACAACAAAAATGCTAGTAACTGCTGTTGATAATGCGATGGATATGTATTCTAAGGAAGAAGCTTTAAAACATGGAGAGATTTTTGCCGAAAATATTAGTAAAACTTTTTCCCGTTAAATTAATAAAAAGAATGAAATAGCCAATTATTTTCATTCTTTTATTTTTGTATATTCTTTATAACTATACTCTGATCTTACTATTTGCTTATTTTTAAATATAAATACTTTATTTGTAACTTTTGATAATAAATATCTATCGTGGCTAGCGATAACAATTGTGCCTTTAAAGTTCATTAATGCTTTTTCCAGCACTATTTTACTTTCCAAATCTAAATGATTCGTTGGTTCATCTAAAATAAGTAAATTATAATCATTAATAACAATTTGCGCTAATTTAATTTTCATTCGCTCACCTAAGCTAAGCGATTTAATTTTATTATTAAATAAATTTCGTTTTATTCCCATATTAACTAGATTACTAAAAAACAATTGTTTAGTATTATTGTCATAATAATATGCTAATTCTAAAATACTCTTTTCATTATTTAAATCAAAAACATCTTGGGACATATAAGCAATTTTTAAACTAGGACTTTTCCAAATACTTCCTTTATTTGGCGATTCTTTATTTAAAAGAATTTTAATAAAAGTAGTTTTTCCGCTACCATTAGCTCCAATTAAACCAATCTTTTCTCCTCCATTAACATTTATATTAACATCAGAAAAGATTAAGTTATCCCCAAAAGATTTAGCTAAATCGTTCGTCTTAATTATTAAATGATTGTTATTATTATATCCTTTAAAAGTAAATTTAATCTCTTTATCTTTAATAGGTTTTTCTAAATAGTTTAGCCGTTTTTGTTCTAACCGCGTCTTTTTATTTTTAGCACTTCTTGCTAATTTAGCTGCTTTACGTTGATGATAATCTTTTACTCCTTTTACCCTAGCATCAGAAGGATTACCACCTTGTTTACCAGCCTCTCTTTCCCCTTTTTCTGACCAAAAATTTAACATTCTAATTTCTTTTTGAATTTTTTTGTCGTTTTTTTGTTGTTTAATATATTCAGCATTTGCTTTTTCTAGTTCTTTTCTTTTTTCCATTTCATAACAGTCATAATTTCCCATATATATTTTAGCTTCGTGATGATTTATTTCGATTATTTTGGAAACAGTTTCGTTGAGAAAAGTTCTGTCATGAGAAACAATTAAAACAGTACCTAGATAGCCATTTATTTGTTCTACAATCCATTTGCTTGCTTTAATGTCTACGTGATTCGTTGGTTCATCTAATAATAGCAGTGATGGTTTTTCGGCAAGAATACTTGCCAAAGCTATTTTTGTTTTTTCACCGCCACTTAAATTATTTAAGTTTTGAGTATTAAAATCTATATTATTATCAAGATAACTATTTATCTTCATGAAATCCGCCATATGGTTATTTGTTATAAGTTCATTTAAATTGCAATCTGAGGATTGTTTCAGATAACCAATTCTTGTCCCTTTGGCTAACTCAATCCTCCCACTATCCGCACTTTCATTACCATTAATGATGTTTATTAAGGTAGACTTACCGGCACCATTATTTCCAATAATCCCGACTCTTTCTCCCTCGTTAATATCAAAAGTTATATTTTTTAAAGTATTTATATCGCCATAAGATTTATTAATATTTTCTAACTTTATGATCGACATAATTACCACCTTTCTTATAACTAATTAACTAAAACATCATTTTCATGGCGACCACCTCATTTACTTATATATATTATAACATACTTATCAAAAAAAGAATGAATTTTTTTCATTCCTTATTTACATATATCAGCAGCAGTTATAGTTTCATCTATACTTTCAGTAATTGTACCATTTTCATAAACCAATTTTCCTTTAGTCCACATTTCTGCTTCTAACTCACCATTAGCTTCATAATTTTCGCAAGTATCAATATCGGCTAAACCAAGTTCTGTATATTTAGTATAAGTTACATCAGAAGATAATTTATATTCAGTATTACTATTATCATTATAAATAGCCTGACCATTATCAATAACAGTTATTATATTACTTTCTGGGTTTGTTATTAATAAATAAACTAGATCGCCATCTGTTTTAATATCCCAATCGTTACTAACACTAATACCAGTTATTCCTGTACCGCTCACTGGACTTTCATTATAATAGACAGTATTTATAATATAAGGTAACTCTTCATTAGATGTTCTTGAAATATCGAATGATAAATCGGCGCCTATAACATTTAATTTAAATTCAGTACTATCAGAACATTTATTTAACCCAGAAGATAATGTATACTTTGTGGTATTAGCCTCACACATTTCTCCAGATGTACTTCCATTTTCAGACGTAGTGTTGCTATTAGTACTATCATCTTCTTCATAATAATTAACATATACTAAATAAGCAATGACGCCGAGTAAAGCAACTATAATAAGGAACAATAAGAATGAGAAAAATCCCGAACGAGTATTATTATCGTTGTTTCTATAAACAATCTTTTTCTTCGTTCTTCCTCCTCTACTCTTTTTGGTAGATTTTTTAGTTTTACGTGATTTTCTATTTTTTGCTCTTTTGTTTTTTTTATCTTTTTTGTTTTTATCTTTGTCTTGTTCTTCATCATCTTCATATTCATATTCTTCTTCATCATATTCATCGTAATCATAATCTTCATAATTGTAACGTTTCATCAAATCACCTCTGGTATTATTATACATCCTATAAAAAAATAGTCAAATTGACAATTTATTGCCCAAAACGGTAATATAATTACTGGATTTTCAAAATATTTAATTTATGTAAAGCTCTAGTACAGGCAACATAATATAATTTTTTATTATTCTTACTAAAGTTATCATAGACTATAACACTATCAAATTCTAGTCCTTTAGCACTATAAACAGGTAAAATATACAATTTGGTATCTAATTTTATGTTTTTAAATTCTTTTTCTAATTTAATTTGCATGTCCTTATCGTGACAAAGAATAGCTATAGAAGTCATGTTATCTTTAATGCTCATATTAATTAATTCTTTTATTTTCTCGAAAGCACTATTTCGGTTTATTCTAAATTCCTTAGGAACACTATTATGTCTATTTACCATATTAACATAATCCAAGCCAAGTACTTTATTACAATAATCGGTTATTTCGTAACTACTACGATAAGTTGTTAATAATCTTAACAACTTACTATTATCACCTATTATTTCTTTGACTCTTTCCATGTTTTTATAGTCAACCATTGTCGTTATTGCTTGATTAGGATCACCTAAAATTGTAAATTTCGCGGTTTTATAGACTTCTTTAATTAAATAATACTGCATCAAATTATAATCTTGTGCTTCATCTATAATTACATATTTTATACGGTTGTCTTCATTTAAACCATATAAATAAGCTTTTAAATATAAGTAAATTATACCATCACAGTATTTAAGTGACGAACTTTTTAACTCTTTTAAGGAATAGTCTCTAAAAACGTTTACATCAATATTATATTTTTCACTAACTTCATTTAAAAAATCATTATCGTAATACATATTGGTCATGATTTTTAAAATATCACTTTCATATTTAAATTGTTTTTTTATTTTTGTTCCATAGCCACTAACTTTTTTGGTATGAGTATTTTTATATTTGGCGATAACATTATTAATTATTTTTTCTACTTTAATTAATGGTTTAAATCTTGCATAAGTTTTATTAAAATCTTTAATGCATTCTTTCTTACTAATTAAAACCTCATCATTTAAAACAATATCTTTAAATTCAATATTATCTATAACTCTATTAATATAATTATTAACAACATCAATAAAATTATTATTCATTTTAATATTCATAATTTGTTTTTCTATTTTATTTTTAGTATTGTAAAATCTTTCAACTAGCTGCGAATAGTTTTCAACATCTTCATAAACAGAAATCTTACTCTCTAAAAACTCACTAAATAAAATATTAGGAACATTATCCTCCCCTAATGAAGGCAAGACATCAGAAATATAATCGCTAAATACTTTATTTGGTGAAAATATTATAATATTGCTGTTATTAATGTAATTACGATATTTATAAAGTATAAAAGCAATTCGGTGCAGAGCTACCGAGGTTTTTCCGCTACCGGCTGCTCCTTCAACAATTAAATTGTCATATTCAGTATTTCTAATAACAGCATTTTGTTCTTTTTGAATCGTTGTAACAATATCTTTCATTTTTTCTGAAGAGTTATTACTTAAAACCTCTTTTAACATTTCATCCTGAATATTAATAGTACTATCAAAGGCATAAAGTAAATTAGAATTTTCAATTTTATACTGTCGTTTTAAATCAATATTACCAATTATTTTTCCTTCTGGCGCATCGTATGAAGCTTTTCCTAATTCATAATCATAATAGAGTGATGAAATCGGTGCCCGCCAATCATATACATAGTGATTATAATCATCATCAGTAACCGATGAAAGGCCAATATAAACTTTAGTTTTTTGTTTTTCATTAACAAAATCAATTCGGCCAAAATAAGGATTTTCATAGACCTTTTGAAACTTTTGTAATCTTTGATAATAATACTTTGCTTCTAAGAATGCTCTTTCCATCATGGAAGAAGCAAATTCAATTTCTGACACGTCCATATCAGCGACATTTTGCCACATTTCCTTTTGTTCACTAGTAATACTATCATTAATATCTTGATTATCTTTTTTTAATTTTTCTATTTTACTAGAAACCAACTTTTTAACCCCTTTTAAATATTCCTCTTCTTTTTGTAGTTCTTTTCCTACTAAACTCATACACTCCTCCTTCTAATTATTTTTAGTGCCCAAATTAAGCTAAAACATTAAGAATATATCACTTTTGTAATCCCTCCTTTACTCCAACGCAAAAAACTAGTTATTAAATAACTAGTGGGTGTCTCGGTGAATAAATATTCACTTTTCAAAGAACAAATTCTATTTTGCGTAAATCTTTTTCATTATATTACTAAAATTAAGAAAATGTCAATAATTTTAAAGAAAAAAGTATCTAAAAACGGTTGCATGGCGAACTATTGTTTGATACAATAAACTTAGGAACCTTAGCAGTTGGGTGGTAGCCAAACTTCGTTATGAAGGGAGGTGGTAGTATGTCAAAGAAAGATTTTCTAATCCTAGCGTTGATAATCATAATTTTTTTTCTGTTGACACTCCTTTCTACCTTGTTAGAAATAGCAAGATAGAAAAACCACCTAACTCATCTATAGTTTAGGTGGACACAGCAATGTGGCTACACTCAACGTGGATTTGTTAAGTGTTCCTTTTTATTTTATGAAGTTTCCTTCATCTATATACATCATAACATACTTTTTAACCTTTGACAAGTTAAAGACCAAGAAATTGAATAATTAATCCAGATACCGCCCCTATAATATACATTATACTAACTATAAAAATATTTTCCTTTAAATTTTTATTGCTTTTGAATAATACTAATAAAGCTACTCCGCTCCCTGTAAGTAGTCCAGCAATGGCGCCACCTAAAGAAATAACTTCATTTAAATATAACTCAGTTAAAGTAACACTAGCCGCACAATTTGGAATTAAACCAATTAAACTAGAAATAAAAGGCGTATACCAATTGTTATTATTAAATAAGCTTTTTAAAGCATCTTCACCAATAATATAGAATAAAGTATTTAAAACAAAAGTAATTACAAAAATAAAGAAAAAGGTTTTCATCGTATGAATTAAACTAGATTTAATTAAACTATGCTCACAATCACAATGATGATCATCACAAATATGAAAATTAGTTTTACTTTCTTTTTTTCTAAAAATAAAGTCAATAATAAAACCAAATATCATTCCAATTATTAATTTAATACCAAGAATTTTTAAAATAATATCAATATTACTACCATGAGCAAGCATTACCGGCAGCATTTCATCGCTAGTTGATAGGTATACTGCGATTAAAGTTCCTAGACTTATAATTCTTGTCACATATAAGTTAGTAGCTAGTACTGAAAAACCACATTGTGGAATCACACCTAGAATACTACCAACTATTGGACCTATTTTCCCTGAAGATTTAATAATATCTTTATTATTTAGTTTATGTTCTATCACTTCAATAATTAAAAAAGCTATAAATAAAAAAGGTAATATTTTTAAACTATCAATTATAGTTTCTAAAATTACATCACTCATAAAATATTCTCCTTTGAGTTCCTATTATACCATTATTTTATAATAAATTAATACCAAAACTATATAGAATTAAAGAAACCGGTTTACATAACATTATAGCAATTAAAAACTTTTTAAAAGACATTTTACTGGTTCCGGCAACAAAACAAATTAAATCATCCGGTAATCCAGGTAAAAACATCGCAATTACAAATAAAGGATAAAACTTATTTTGACTAATATAATTTAAATATTTCTGGGCTTTTTTTTCATCAAAAAGTGCTTTAATTATTCTAACGCCTAAACTCCTAGCTAAATAAAACGCCGCAATTGAACCTAATACTATACCAATATAATTATAAATAAAACCATATACTGGTCCAAAGGCAATTACTCCAGCTAAAGAACTTACTCCACCCGGAATAACCGGAAGAACTACTTGTATTACTTGAATAATGATAAAAATAATTGGTGCTAAAATACCAAAGCCATCAATATAATCAACTAGTACTTGTTTATCATGAAAAATAGTTATATTAAGACCATAAATTATAAATCCTAAAAAAACAATAGTAACTATTACCGTTAAAATTTTTAAAATGAGTTTTAATGTTTTGTGCTTCATCTTATCACCTTAAATCTATTTATATTGTTCCAAATAAAATAAATGGTATGCAGGAAAAGTAAGATTTTGTCATCCTTAACCATTATAACAGATATTTTAAAATAAATATATAATATTCGAAAAAACTGATAAAACTTTAGTTTTTATCAGTTTTTCTAACTGCGAAAGTACTTGCCAGTTTCGTTTTACTAATAGTTTCATATATAAACTCTTTTTTAATGATAAAATATATAAAATTAAAGAAAGTAATTAGAATACAAAAAAGATTGAAATAAGGAACTATTAATAAAAATATGACAAATAATCCATTTCTAATAATAATTTGATAGAATTTTAGAGTTTCTTTTTTACTAATTAAAGTTATATGTAAAAATTTACTCGCCAAAGTTCTTCCTTTAGTAAAATATGGAATAACAACATAATATATAAATGCCACTATAACTATATTTAACGAAAACATAAAAGAAATTACTGAATATATAATAATAAAAATAAGTAAATCCAATAAAAATAAGGTAATCCTTTTTGAAATTGATACTTTTACTCTTCTTTTATTAGTATTTTCTTCAATCTCCTTACTACTTGGAAGTAACTTTTTAAATAAATTAACTAAATAAAAGCCAATCGTGCCACCTACAGTATTCAGTATTAAATCATCAACATCAAATAACCTATAACTATGAGGGTATAAAAAATATAAACCAGTAAGTTGTGTTATTTCGAAGAATAAGCTAAGTAAAAAAGAAATTAAAACAGTTTTTTTTAAACTACATTTAAAATAATATCTTAAATACATAACAAATGGTATAAACATTAAAACATTAAATATTGGAACATAAAAGTAAGAAGATGTTAAAGCCGTTAAATAAGTAGATGGATTATTTAGTATAAAAGCGCTTTCCGTAATAAAGTCAAAAATAAACTTAAAAGGAATTAACTGACATCTTTCCGCTTCCATGTTTATCTCATTAACATTTGGTAGTGGCAAAATAACTAAAAAGTATATTACCATTAAATATAAAACAAATGAATAAATAATGAGACTTCGAAAATAATAAACCGTTCCATATTTATGGTAATTATAAAGAATAAAAGGCACGGTAATCAGAAATGCGATTATCGGAAAAATAATTACCGCTGACATAATTGCAATAACATAATCCATAATCTTTTATCCCCTTCCCGGCCTCATATATTTAAACATTATTCTTTAATAATATTTTTACTACACAAATATGTGACTACAAAATAACTACCATAAATTACAATTAAGAACGCTGCTGTCATAATAATTGAAGGCAGTAATTGTTCATCGCCAAAGGTTGCAAGTAAATAATTACAGAAATAAATACCAAAGATCGAATGAACAATTGCTAAAAGAAGTGGAAACATAAAGAATATCGCAATTTGTCTAAATAACGCCTTATTAATCATTTTCTCGTCAGCGCCTAGTTTCCGTAACATATTAAATCTTTCTTTATTATCCGTGCTTTCAGAAAGCTCTTTTAATGCTAATATGGCGGCTGAAGAAATTAAGAAGATGATCCCTAAATATAAGCCAATAAAAGTTACTAACGCGCCAAGGCCAACACTACCTTCATAAATAGATATTTTACTAGAGGCACTCATATTTGTTTGGGTAGCATAAGCACTTTCTCCTAAAGCCATAATTTTATTTTCTATCTCTTTTTTACCTTCATCATCATTTGCTTTATAATTTGCTAAGAGATGTTCTTGCTCTTTAATAGAATCATTAACGGCATTATCGGGAACAACAAAAATACCTGCATTAATATGATTTGAAGAAATATTTAAAAGGCCATTTTTAACTTCTTTATATTTTGGATAGTAATTTTTGCCTAAAATAGTGATTGATGCATTGCTTTCTAAAGCATTATTTCGAATATCAATCCAACCATCATAATCAGCAATTAAAATATACTCGTTATCTTTTAAGGTAAAAGTTTCATTACCATATAATTTTGCCACTTTATTATAATCACTAATAGTCATAATAGCTTCAGAACTATTTAAATCCAAATATGGATAATTTTTCTTTACATAATCTATTGAATTACCAAGGGTATCTTTAGTGGTAAGTTCATCGGTTGCATAGACAAAAACATCAGTTATATCTTTAAAGTTATCTTTTATATTAAAGTTTAATTTTTCTAAAGTTTCATTAATACTAATGCGAGAGTCACTAACAACTTCAGGGCTATAACCATATTCAGCTGCATGTTCACTTGTCATATTAACAGTTTTATAAAGTTCAATATCAATTGGGGCGAGCTCCTTCAAGTTAGCCGTCATACTGTTTTTAATTGATAAAGAACTTGAAAACACACAAATCGTGAAAAATAGCATTATGCAAATAACCGTCATTGAAAATACTGTTGTATTAATTTTACTACTTATTTGTCTTAGGGTAAAACTGTTTAATCCTTTAAAATAAGTATTTTTAAAATGCATAACAATTTTTAAAATAAGCCCAGAAAGTGACCAAATGATAAAGAATGTCGATACACTACCTAAAATAATTGGAATAAATATCTCATCAGCGTTTTGCATGCCTTCTACCCCAAAACTTACGCACCAGTAAGCATAACCTAAAAGGATAGCCGAAATAATGAAGATAATAATACATAAAACAGGGTTTTTAAGTTTTATTTTTTCGGTTTTTTTACTTGCATATAATAAATCAATTAATTTACATTTACTAACACTTATCGTATTAAATATCATAACAAGTAAATACATAATACCAAAGTAAATGATTGTTTTAATAATTGCCTCGCTAGAAACAATAAAAGTAAACTTAGTCATATCAGCTTCAAACATATTAGCAACAAAAACGCTCATAAGCTGCGACATTAAAATTCCGACAATAAGACCAGCGACCAAAGATAAAAGGCCAATCATAATAGTTTCAATTAATAAGATGGTTGATATTTTTCTTTTACTCATACCAAGGGTTAAATAAATGCCAAATTCTTTGTTTCTCCTTTTAATTAGGAACCTACTTGCATAAATAATTAAAAAGCCTAAAATGATTGAAACAAATACGCTGACACCAGATAACATATTGACCATAAGATCAATTATTTCTTTTGTAGAAC
>CALVRP010000018.1 GCA_944358665.1 uncultured Bacilli bacterium | reverse complement strand
AGCTTTAGGTTAGAAAGGAAGATAATATGTTAGAACTAAAAAATATTTGTTTTACGGCTGATGGAAAAACAATATTAGATAATATTAATTTAAAATTAGATATTAAAAAATTTTATGTTATAACGGGTCAAAATGGTAGTGGTAAATCAACTTTAGCTAAAATTATTATGGGTATTGAAAAGCCGGATTCAGGAGTTATAATTTTTAATGGTATTAACATTACTGACAAAAGCATTACTGAAAGAGCTAAACTTGGCATTGGTTTCGCGTTCCAAAGTCCAGCTTTATTTAAAGGAATAACTGTTTATGATTTATTAAATATTGCTAAAGGTAAAAAAATAAATAAAAAAGAAGCTTGCAGTATTTTATCAAAAGTTGGACTGTGCGCTAGTGAATATATCGAAAGAGAAGTTAATAATTCCTTATCTGGTGGTGAATTAAAACGCATAGAAATAGCATCTATTATTGCCAAGAATCCAGTACTTGCGATGTTTGATGAGCCGGAAGCCGGTATTGATTTATGGAGTTTTCAAAACTTAACCGAAGTTTTTAAGGAAATTGGTGCATCTTCTAAAGGGACGACAATAGTTATTTCACATCAAGAGAGAATTTTAAATATTGCTGATCAAATAATTCTTATGGAAAATGGTAAAATAAAAAAAATAGGTGGCCAAGATATGATGAAGTCTATTTTAAAAACAAATTGTCCGAAAGGAGCTAAAGTATATGAATAGTACTGATGAAAAACTTTTAAAAGAAATAAGTGATAAAAGTTCTAAAGAAGCTACCGCTTATAATATTCGAAAAAATGGTAAGTGTATAGATAGAAAAGTAAGTGATTATATTAATATTATTTCTAAAGAAGATGGCACTGGTATAGATGTTTATATTAAAGAAAATACTTTATTTGGTATTATCCATATTCCTGTAATAATAACCAAAAGTGGATTAAAAGATGTCGTCTATAATGACTTTCATATTGGTAAGAACGCTAATGTTATTATAATTGCTGGTTGCGGCGTTCACAATGACCATGATAAAACTTCCCAGCACGATGGCATTCACCGTTTTTACTTAGCCGAAGGGGCAAAAGTAAAATATATTGAAAAGCATTATGGTGAAGGCGAGGGAACCGGTAAAAAAGTTTTAAATCCGGTAACAGAAATAAAGATGCAAAAAAATTCTAATATGACAATGAACTCTATTCAAATAAAAGGTGTTGATGATACTTTAAGAGTAACTAAGGCTACACTTTATGCAGGCGCGACTTTAGTTATTAATGAAAAAATACTTACAAGCAATACCCAAAAAGCCAAAACGGAATTTGAAGTTATCTTAGATGGAGAGGATGCAAGTACGCATGTTACTTCAAGATCAGTTGCAACCGAAAAATCTTATCAAGAGTTTACTTCTAATGTTATTGGTAAGAATAAATGCTATGGTCATATAGAATGTGATGCCATTATCAAAGATGAAGGGATGGTTAAAGCTATTCCAGAAATATTTGCCAAAGATACTAGTGCTAATTTAATTCATGAGGCAGCAATTGGTAAAATAGCTGGAACGCAGCTTTTAAAATTAATGAGTTTAGGTTTAGATGAAAAAGAAGCTGAAGATGTAATAATTAAAGGATTTTTGAAATAGGAGGAAATATGATAAAGTTAGTTTTAGTAAGACATGGACAAAGTGTTTGGAATTTAGAAAATAAGTTTACTGGCTGGACTGACGTTGGACTTTCTGAAAAGGGAATAGAAGAAGCAAAAGAAGCCGGCAAAGTGTTAAAAGCCAAAGGCTTTTCTTTTGATATCGCTTATACTTCTGTTTTAAAAAGAGCGACTGATACTTTAAAATATATTTTAGAAGAAATGCGGGAAGATATTCCTATTTATTGTAGTTATAAACTAAATGAACGACATTATGGTGCTTTGCAAGGCTTAAATAAAGATGAAACCAGAAAAAAATATGGCGATGAACAAGTTCGCCTATGGCGTAGAAGCGCCAGTGTCAGACCGCCAGCGCTTACTTTAGAAGATGAAAGATATCCAGGACATGATTCTAAATATAAAAATTTGAAAAAAGAAGAATTACCTCTTACTGAAAATCTAATGGATACAGTTAAAAGAGTTATAGAATATTGGAATAGTAATATAAAAAAAGATATTTTAGATGGTAAGAAAGTTATTATTGTGGCTCATGGCAATAGTTTAAGAGGCTTAATTAAATATTTGGATAATTTATCTGATGAAGAAGTGATGAATTTAGAAATCGAAACTGGCAATCCGATATGTTATGAACTTGATAATGATTTAAAACCAATCAAACATTATTATTTAAAGGATAATCATGGGCGAGATTAGACAGCCGATCAAAAAGCATTCTATTGCAAAGAAAAATAAAATAATTAAAGATGGTTTTAAATTGATGTGTGATAAAGGTTATCATAACGTAAGCTCAGTTGATATAGCTAGAGAAGCGGGTGTATCTACGGGTATTATTTATCAGTACTTTAAAGATAAAAGGAGTATCTTTATTGAAGGGGCTCATCTTTATGCCTCGAAAATTATGTTTCCTATGTTGAATGTTTTAGAAAAAGAAAAAATAAGTAATGATAATTTAAAAGAAATGATTGGTAAAATGATTGAGGAATCAATAAAGGGTCATAAAAGAAATAAAAAAGCTCATGGGGAGCTACTTTCAATGAGCCAGTTAGATGAAGAAGTGGCAAAAATTTTAAAAAATAATGAAATTATGGTTACTAATAAAGTTGTTAATATTTTAAGCGCAAATGGTTTTTCCAATGACAATTTAAAGGAGAAAGTTCATTTAACGATTAATATGATTGATTTACTAACTCATGAAATTGTTTATCATAAACATAGTAATTTTGATTATTCTGTTATGACAAGTAATGTTATTGATTTAATAATGCATTTACTTAGTAGAAATATATTGTCTAATAATTAAAAAAGTGATACAATTATTTTGTATTATTTTTATGGCCTGTTGGTGAAGTGGTTAACACGTATGCCTCTCAAGCATATATACACGGGTTCAAGTCCCGTACAGGCTACCAATGAAATATAACTTAATATAAGTTTTTATATAAAGGGGTATTATCCCTTTTTTTATTTGCATATTTGACAAAAGTATAAATATGATTATAATAAGCGTTGTAAAAAAGGGGAGATTATTATGGTTTTACAAGATTGTGATAATTTTACAGAATTTGATAAATATGATATGGCGACTTTGCTAGAATTTATAAATGATCATAAAATAGATTATAGAAATAATTTAGGTTTTCCAGATAATGTTACTTTTGGTATTGAAATAGAAACGGTTGGTATGAAAACAAGAAAACTATCGGAAATGCTTCACACCGAAAGAAAATGGAAAATTGCTCCAGATAAGTCAATAAAATTTGCTGGTGCTGAAGTTATTTCACCGATTTTATTTGATAGACCGTATTATTGGCAAGAAATTTATAAAATTTGTGAAGAACTAAAAGAATTAGATTTGACAACTAATTATCAGACCGCTGGTCATATTCATATTGGTGCTGATGGTATTATTGCTAGAGATCCTGAAAAATTAAAGAAAATATTGAAAGCATGGAACGCTTATGAAAATATTATTTATCGTTTTAGTGCTGGTAAATGGTCTCATCTTCGAAGAGGAGCTATACATAAATATGCTAAACCAACTGCACTTGAATATCGTAATGACTTATTTAAAAAGGATAAAGAATTATTAACTTATCGTGAATTATTAAGTGTTGCATATTTACGGAGATATAGTGGCTTAAATTTAAAAAATTTATACGATTATTTAAGAGCTAGTTATTGTCAAGCTTATCTTGAAGCCTTTTTAAATTGTGATAGTGCTAGCTTAAAAAATACAATAGAAGTAAGAACTCCAAATGCAACTATTGATCCATTAGTATGGCAAAATAATGTAAACTTTTTTGTTAAATTTTTTCTGGCGGCAGTTAATGATAAATTTGATGAAAAAAATTAAATGATATAATTAATAATATGAATTTCGAACTAAGAATGATCGATGGAAAATTAGTAAACTAAACTAAAGAAGATAATGGAAAAGCTGATTTGGAAAAAGCTATAGAACTTGCTGATATTATTTTTGATAATAATTTAGATAAAATAAATTTTTTAAAGCAATATATTGGCCTATTAAATAGTAATTTAGAGTTTAATGATGACGAAAAAGAAAAAACTTTAGAAAAAAAGATTATTTTCTAAAGTTTTTATAATGTCTCAATAAAATTATTTTGTTTTGTTGGAAGAGATGTTGCATTAGAATCATTTGCTGTTGCTTGTGCGGCGTTAGCTTGAATTGACATATTTATGGCTTGTTTTAAATCAAAACTGCTGTCTTTATCATTAACATTTTCACTATCATCAAGTTCAATTAATTTAAGAATTTCTCCAAAAGTAGTTTCACCACTAACAACTTTTTCAAGTCCATCTTGAAGTAGAGTAGTTACGTCAGCACTATAAACAAGTTTTCGTAGTTCCTCTTTGCTAACATTATCGCTTAAAGCATCTCTAATTTTTTGATTAATTCTTAAAACTTCTTGAATGGCGATACGTCCATGAAAACCATCATTACAATGTTCACATCCTTCATTATCATATATTTCTGTAATTTCTTTATTTAAAACTGCTTTAAATATTGTTTTCTCATACTCAGTAGTTTGCCGTTTTGTTTTACAATGTGGGCACAATCTCCTAGCTAATTTTTGTGAAATAACGCCTTCTAAAGCACTAGCTAATAAGTATTTTTGAACATCCATATCAATCATTCTTTCAATAGTGTTAAGAGAGTTGTTTGTGTGAACAGTTGATAGTACTAAATGCCCAGTAATAGAAGCTCTAACAGCGATTTTTGCTGTTTCCGGATCACGAATTTCACCAATCATGATAATGTTTGGATCCTGTCTTAAAATTGATCTTAAAGCTGTTGCAAAATCCAAGCCAATTTTACTATTTGCTTGAACCTGATTAATGCCCTCGATATCCATTTCAATTGGGTCTTCAACCGTAATTATATTGGTTTCTGGTTTATTTAAATATTGTAAAATAGAGTAAACTGTAGTAGATTTACCACTACCGGTTGCTCCTGTTACTAATATTATTCCATTAGGAACATTTATCATTTCTAATAATTTTTTATAATTTTTTTCACTAAAATCTAATTGTTCAAGCCCCGCTAAACTCATAGAATAATCTAAAATACGAATAACTATTTTTTCACCATTACTAACAGGCAAAGAAGATACACGAAGGTCTAAATCAATCCCTTGTAAATTTCCTTTGATGGCTCCATCTTGTGGTAGCCTTGTTTCTGTTATATTCATTTTCGCAATGGTTTTAATTCTTGTTGTCAAATAATCACGTATGTTATTAGGTACTTCGGCATAATCCATCAAAATACCATCAATTCTAATTCTAATAATCATATTATTTTCTCTAGGATCAAAGTGAATATCGCTGGCGCCTCTCTTAGACGCATCAACTAAAATCTCATTAACAATATCAACTATTGGGACCTTTACATAATCAAATGTTCTAATCATTATATCGCTCCTTTTTTATGTCTTTTTCGGATTAAGGACTAGCTTTTATCCTGATAATATTATATAATATATTTAAGATAAATACAATTTAAAAGGAGAAAATTATGAAAAAAATGAATAATAAGGGGTTTCTATTAGCTGAATCACTAGTTGTTTCAACTTTTGTTTTAACGGTCTTAGTCCTTTTATTTGTTCAATTTAGGGGACTTTTTAATAGTTATGAAGATAGTTATGCTTATAATACGGTTGAAGGTATTTATAATTTAAATACAATGAAAAAATATGTTTTAAATAATGATACGGCAGATACATGGACCGGTAAAATTGATGGTTCAAAATATGTTACGATAGTTAAGAATGGAACGTGCCAAACCGATACCGGGTTATCAGGCCTTAATTATTGTGATACTTTAGCTAGTGAAATGAATTTAAAAACATTGCTTTTTACATCCTCTAATATTTCTTCGTTAAATACAGATAGTAATATGTTTACTCAAAGCTTTAAGGATTTTATCAGTAGAATTGAAAATGTTGAAAATGAAAGCCGTCTAATCGGACAATTTGGTAATGCCGAAGATGGGTATACCTATGCGACAATTGTTTTTGATATTGGCGCGGATAGTAATATGATACAAGAAGAGGAAGCTGATGGTCTTCGTTTATATGTTTCAAATACTGGTAGTGATACTAATGGCAATGGTACTATAGATAGTCCATATGCTACTTTAAATATGGCTTATGAAAAAGCTAATAATGATGCCATTATTTATCTTATGAGTGATATAACTGTAGATAGTACTGCTCAGTTTGATGCTGACAAGACTATTATAGTTACTAATTATAATGAATTTGATCCTAACCGAAAATATACTATATTTAGAGGGGACGCTTTAACAGATAGTGCTTTATCTATTACTGCCGGTAATGTAACTTTTGACGGCATAAATTTTGATGGAAACAATATTCAAGCTGAAAGTGCTTTGTTGACGATAACGGCTGATACTAATATTAATGATGCCACTTTAAAAAATAGTAACAACACTTATACCTGGACGTCGACTAAAGAAATTTCAAAACTAGGTGGAGCGATTTATGCTTCTGGTGGTGAGGTTAATATTAGTGGTTGTGAATTTACATATAATGCAGCTGATTATGGGGGAGCTATATACGTAAATGATGAAGCTAATGTTAATGTTGATGATACGACAATAATTAATAATAAAGCAGCAACGGGCGGCGGAGCTTTTTGCATTAGTGATGGTCTGCTTTCGCTTGGAACGGTAGATCTTGGTGATGTTAATTCTGCTGATAATAGGAATACTTCAAATAATTATTTAACTTATAATTTCTATGTTGAAGGTGGTAAAATAAACGATAAAAACACTGATATAACTATTGACTATAAAAATTATAAAATAACCACAGCTCTTAATAATAATTATGCATTAGATGTCAATGGTGCGGGAACTGCTAATGGCACTAATATTCAAATATATTCATCAAATGACAGTAATGCCCAAAGATGGAAAATATTACCCCATAGAATCGAAGATAATACAATGTATTATGTTTTTCAAAGTCAAGTAAACGGAAAACAATATATGTGGGTTGATGGTAATAGTGCGACTTCTGGAACTAATGTTTCAACGTGGGAATTTCATAGTAGCACTGGTGGTTTTTGGTCGATTGAAAAAAATGACGATTATTATCAAATAAAAAATATTAGGGGTTTATGTTTAGCTGTCAAAGGGTCTAATGCTGCTAACAGTACTAATGTCCAAGCTTACACTTGTAGCTCTGGCAATAATCAAAAATGGCGCTTTTCATAAAAATAATAAAAGAAAGGAAGATTACTATGAAATTAAATAATAAGGGGTTTACCGTGGTTGAGTTGCTTGCCTCTTTTACCCTTACAATGATTATCACAACCCTTTTATTTGAAGTCGTTCTAGAACTTAAAAACATTTATGTTTCTTCAGAATTAGAAACTTCAATTAAAAATGAAAATGCTTTAATTGCTAGGGAAATAAATAGCCAAATTAATAATGGTAATATTCCTGTAGAATGTGGTGGTAGTACCTGTACTTTATTAGATGGTAAGCAAATTACAATTACTAGCAACCAAAGTGTTAAAGTTGGTAATAAAAATTTTGAAATGCCGGAAGGTGCTTATATAAACGATGATTATATTATTAGTAGTAATTGTTCTGATGATTCTTCTTTATCTCCAGGGGAAGAGAATTGCTATTTAAAAGTGGCTTATACCGTGACAAGTGAAAATTTTAGTGACGACGTTTTATTTAATTTAGTCTCTAGTTATCTTGGCTAAATTAAGTTAATCCAAGTATCAAAAGTAAAGAACATAAGTAATCCGGCAATGATACTATGAATAATTCGACATACTAAAAATGGGAAATATTTAATTTTAGTGTCACTTATAATACTCACTATCTGCATATGGACACTAAGCCCACCAAAAGAGAGAATCATTACGGTTAAAATACATTTTAATTTTAAAGGAATATCTTCCATACTAATATATTTCACACCCTGAGTCATTTCAATATAGCCATTTAATATACTTTGAAAAACACTATTTAAACTAATATTGTTGTCAATGATTGTTGTTATAACAAGACACATTGTCATAACACCTAAAATTAAAAGTAGAGTATTAATACTGCTTATCAAAGAATTTGTGATAATAGTGCCAAAAGCTTCATTGTTACTGATTCTTTTTTTATGCATACTATTTATTGCGTATTTTAAACTAACTTTATTGTTTTCTTTTTGACTGGGATGGTAATTTCTAATTAGAAGACCAACAATAATATTACCTAAATAGTGGCAAAGTAAAATTAATAGCCCAACTTCTTTATTGTTTAAAAACATTAAAGAAACTGTTCCTAAAATAAATAGCGGACTAGAAAAACAAGTGAAACAAAGTATTTTGGTTGCTTCATATTCGTTAATATCGCCATTTTCTAATAACTCTTTAGTATATTTGGCATTTGCGGGATTTCCTGATATAATACTCATGACAAAGATAAAAGCGGCGCTGCTTTTTATTTTGAAAAGTTTATTCATAAATGGTTTGAATAAATTACCAATAAGCTCTACAAAACCATATTTAATCATTAATTGTGACAAAACAAAAAAGGGAAATAATGATGGAAAAATATTATTCTTAAAAATATATAACGAAAAAGAAACTGCATCTAGAATACTTTGTGAAGCAGTTAATATTTCAAAACATGTAAAAATTAATACTCCCATAATTAAAACACTTATTATTTTCATAAATTCACCCATTTTGTATATCTTTAAAGTAGAAAGGAATGCGTATGATTAATAAAGTATATGAAAAAACAAAAACATTTATAAAAGAAAATTATCAAATTTTATTAGTATTTATTGTTCTTATTTTTTTAATGACTTTCAAACTGCCTTATTATATTTCGGCACCAGGAGGGTTAATTAATACTACGAGTAGAATTGATATTACTAGTGATTTTGAAATGGAAGGTTCACTAAACATGGCTTATGTTACCGAAATGGATGGTATTATACCAATGTTAGTAATCGCTTTCTTCAATAAAAACTGGGATGTTGAAACGGAAGCTGAAGTAACTACTGGTAGTGAAAGTATCGAAGACGTACAGTTTAGAAATAAGCTATTGTTAGAAGAAGCCAATGCGACCGCTATGAAAGTTGCTTATGATAACTCTGATATAAATTATAAAAAAGAAAATTCTAAAAGTTATGTAACTTACGTAGATGATGTTGCGAAAACAGACCTTGAAGTAGGAAATCAAATAATAGAAGTAAATGGTGAAAAAATTAAAGAAAAAGAAGACATCTATGATATTTTAAATACGAAAAACATTGGTGATAAAGTTAAGTTTAAGGTCATAAATAATGACGAAGAGTTAACTAGAGAAGCTACTTTAATAGATGTTGGTGGTGAGGCTAAAGTAGGTATTTTAGTTTCGGAAACTTATGATTTAAAATCTGATTATAATATTGATTTAACTTTTAAAGGTACCGAATCAGGATCATCTGGTGGCCTTATGATGACTTTGACGGTGTATAGTTATTTAAATAAAATAGATTTAACTGATGGCAAAACTATTGTTGGTACCGGAACAATTGATGAAGAAGGTAATGTTGGTCAAATTAGTGGTATTAAATATAAATTAATTGGAGCTTATAAAAAAGGTGCGGATATATTTTTAGTACCACGTGGAGAAAATTATGAAGAAGCTAAAAAAGTAAAAAAAGAAAACGATTATGACATTACTTTAGTACCGGTTTCTACCTTTAAAGAGGCTTTAGAATATTTGGAAAATAATTAAAAGTATTGTATAAAAACATAAAATGTGATATATTCTAATTGTGGAGGGACTTGCTTTGCAAGTGCCCACCAATGTTTTGTTGAGCACCGGTTACTTAGGTAACAAGTGCTTTTTTATTTTTAAACTACCTTAATTAGGAGAATTAAAAATAATATGATAATCATCACTCCTTCCGCTTTCTGAAAAGTTCAAAACCCCCTGAAAACGAGCGGCAGGCACTTCAAAGTTTATCCCTCTATAATATATCTTACGACATAAAAATAAAAATTTTTGATATTAATTTATCAGTTTTTTATTGGTAAAAATAACCATTATTATTCTTGCTTTAAAACTGGGAAAATGCTATAATTGTGGTAGTTGTAAGGTGATTAGATGGAAAGAAAAGATGTAGATATAAATGAAGTTACGCCGATGATGCGGCAGTATTTAGAAATTAAAAATAAAAATGAAGATTTAATCATTTTTTTTCGCTTAGGCGATTTTTATGAAATGTTTTTTGAAGATGCAATATTAGTGAGTCATGAACTAGAACTTACTTTAACCGGTAAAAATGCTGGATTAAAAGAACGTATTCCGATGTGCGGAATCCCTTATCATGCGGCTAGTGGATATATTGATAAATTGATTGAAAAAGGCTATAAAATTGGTATTTGTGAACAACTAGAAGATCCTAAAAATGTTAAAGGTATTGTCAAAAGAGATATTATTCAAATAGTCTCTTCGGGAACTGTTATGAATAGTGATACTTTAAAAGCTGACGAGTTCAATTTTATTGCTTCTATTTATGATTTAAATCATGCTTATAGTATTAGTTATGCTGATGCGTCTACTGGTGAAGTTTATGCTTTTTTGAGTGAGCACAATCCTGCTAAAGTTGTTAGTGAAATTGTTAATCTTGGGGTAAAAGAAGTTGTTATGACCAGTAAAGTTGATAAAAACATTTATTCAATGCTTAAAAATCAATTTCACTTAACGGTTAGTATTACTGATGATATTACTGAAGATTACAATCATATTTTTGATGATGATATTGATGAAAGATATAAAGTAAGTGTTAAACATTTGCTTTGTTATATTGCTGGTAATCAAAAAAGAAGCTTAGATCACCTGCAAAAAGTAGAAATAAAAGAAAATAAAGATTATTTAAGAATGGATGTTCATACTAAAAGAAATCTTGAACTTACAGAAACTTTAAGACAAAAACAAAGAAATTATTCTTTAATTTGGCTTTTAGATAAAACTAAAACCGCCATGGGCGCTAGGATGCTTAAAAATTATATTTTAAATCCTTTAGTTTCAAAAGAAAAATTAGAAAAACGTTATGATGTTGTCGATACATTTTTAAAAGAGTTTATTTTAAAAAGTGATTTGGAACAACTCCTTACTGAAGTATACGATTTAGAAAGATTAAGTGGTAAAGTGGCCTTTGGTAGTGCCAATGCTAGAGATTTATTACAACTTAAAATTTCGGTTAAAGTATTACCTGAAATAAGTAATATTTTAAACCAAATTAATTTTAGTAACAATTTTGAATCTTTGGATAGCCTTTATAATTTGCTAGAGGAAAGTATTTACGAAAATCCGCCAATGACATTAAAAGAAGGATATTTAATTAAAGAAGGGTATAATGCCGAACTTGACGAATTAAAACGACTTCGAAAAGGCGGTAAAGATTTTATTGCCCAATTTGAAAAAGAAGAACGAGAAAAAACAGGCATTAAAAATTTAAAAGTGGCCTATAATAGAGTCTTTGGTTATTATATTGAAATATCTAAAGGTAACTTAAATTTAGTTAAAGACGAGTGGGGTTATCAAAGAAAACAAACTTTAGCTAATGCTGAAAGATATATCAGTCCTATCCTAAAAGAAAAAGAAGCCTTAATTTTAAACGCTGAAGAAAAAATCATTGAGCTTGAGTATGGACTTTTTACTAGTATTCGCGATGAGGTTAAAAAATATATTCCTAAATTACAAAAGATTGCTAAAATTATTAGTGAAGTTGATGTTTTAGCGTCTTTTGCTACCGTTAGTGAAGAGAATAATTATGTAAGACCAATAATTACAGAAAATGAAATATATATTAAAGATTCAAGACATCCAGTTGTTGAGAAGGTTATTGATGGTGAATTTGTTGATAATGATATTATTATGGATAAAGATACTAATATCTTATTAATAACTGGTCCTAATATGGCTGGTAAATCAACATATATGCGTCAAATGGCTATTATTACAGTTATGGCGCAAATTGGTTGCTTTGTACCCGCATCAGAGGCTCGATTACCAATCTTTGATGCAATATTTACGAGAATTGGAGCTAGTGATGATTTGGTAAGCGGGGAATCAACCTTTATGGTTGAAATGATGGAAGCGGGGAATGCGATTAGTAATGCTACCCAAAACAGTTTAATTTTATTTGATGAATTAGGTAGAGGAACCGCTACTTTTGATGGTATGGCTTTAGCTCAATCAATTATTGAATATATTCATGATAATATTAAATGTAAAACATTATTTTCAACCCACTATCACGAATTAACTGATTTAGAAAATAAT